>NZ_DBFOSR010000065.1:0-19591 GCF_048427265.1 Paraeggerthella sp. | reverse complement strand
TGCCGCAAGCGCCGACCGCAGGTCGAAAGCGAGACACGGTGACCGGGCGCCCCGAATACCGCCCGCAAAAGCCGGTCAAGAATACAAATGGGAGACGATTCCGCCCGATTTCTTCACGAAACCGTCGGGTGCTGCGATACTGCGGCCATACCCAATCGGCCTCCGACATACCGGAGGCCCCAACGAAAGGAATCGCACATGAAGATTTCCGCTCGCAACCAGCTTAAAGGCACCGTTTCGGGAATAACCGAAGGGGCCGTCAACGGCGTGGTGTCCATCAACTTGGGATCCACCGTAGTCAAAGCCGACATCACCATGGAGGCCATCGCCGACCTGGGGCTTGCCGAGGGCATGAGCGCCACGGCTATCATCAAGGCCAGCAACGTCATGTTCGCTGCCGGAACCAAGCGCATCGCAGGCATCTCCGCCCGCAATCAAATTCCCGGAACCATCGCATCCGTGAAAAAGGGCGCCGTCAACGGCCAAGTGGCGTTGAAAACCGCCGAGGGTTCCCTCATCAAGGGTTCCATCACCAACGAGGCTATTGAAGAGCTGGGGCTGGCAGAAGGCGGCGAGGCGCTTGCCATCGTGAAGTCCACCGACGTTATGGTGGGCGTGGAGTAGCCCCTCCCCCATCATCAGGTCGACGCGCTTGAGCTGCGTCGACAGTCCCTTCCTTTGGAGTCGGAGCCCGCAAAAGGCGCCGGCTCTTTTCACGCGCGGCGACAACGGGGCAGGAGGCCGCCCTGCCGTTGCAGGTCGCCCGAACCGTTGCAAGCCGCTGCGCGGCGGGCACGCTCGCCGTCGGGGCCGCGCGAACCGTTGCGCGACGCCCGCATTCGCCGTCGTGGCCGCTGCCGCTGTCAAAACGGACGAGTTTTGCTGGTCCTCGAATCAGGATAATGGCCGGCGACAAGCTTCTGACCTGGCATGTTGCAAAACGCCCGCAGCCGGGTCGCCCCGAAAGGGCGGAAAACCGCCGCAAAACTCGTCCGTTTTGACAGCGGAGAGAGCGTCACGCGCCCCGGCACTGGAATCGGGCCGCTGCAAGCGCCCCTTCGCCTCATTCCGCAGCAAGCTATAAGAATCTCGCCGAATTCTCAACCGGTTGAAACGTTTTGCCATCCTGTCGCATGTTAGAACCATAGAAAGGTGATGCGGATGGATGAGAACTGCCGATCGGAATCGTTTATGGAGCGTGCCATGGGCGCATGGGGGCCCATGGCGTATCGCCTTGCGCTCAGCCAGACGCGCTCAACCTGCGATGCCGACGACGTGGTGCAAGACGTGTTCTTGAAGCTATTCAAAGACAACACCTGTTTTCGCAGCGACGAGCACCTGAAAGCCTGGCTCATCCGGGTCACCATCAACCGGTGCCGGGAACTTCGCCGTTCCGCCTGGCGGCGGCGCGTGTTCGCCACGGATTCCGACGACCCCGCGTTCACAAGCCTCGAAGCGCCCGAGCAGGAGCTGTTCGCAAGCGAAACATGGGCGGCCGTCGGACGTCTGCCCGAGAATCTGCGTCTTATCGTGCACCTGCACTATTACGAGGGATACTCCCTCGAAGACATCGCCCGCATGCTGGACTGCAAGCCAGCCACCATACGCACGCGCCTGCATCGCGCGCGCAAACGGCTCAAACTCGATCTGGAACAGGAGGCGGAACGTGAAGCAATCGAACTGGGACGAGTATCGCTCGCTGATGAACGACGTTGAGCTCCCCGATCGCGTGCACGCTCGCGTGATGCGAGAGGTACGAAAGGAGCACGCTGCGGAAACCGGCCCGAAACCGCGACCGCGCCCAAGGGCTCGTCGAACGCAGCCGAGCTTCGCGTTCAAGGCCGCCGTGGCAGCATTCTGCGCAGTGGCCCTTACCACCGGCGTCGCATTCGCCAGCGGAATGGTCGAGCTTCCCGAGCAGCTATTCTCGTTCAACCAGCTGTCCGACAAGCCCAACTCGTTCACGCTCGAAGCATACGCGGCCGAAGGCTCCGAAGGAGGAGACACAGTGCTTTTAAACTCGTCTTTATTTCGCGGCGGCGGGGGCTACAGCGGGTCTTGGTACAACCCAGCAGACGGCACGTTCTGGGGACCCGAATGGGCCGGCTACAAGTTCGCCTTCAACCTCAAGTGCTCCGGACAGAACATTGAATCCCTCACGTACGAAATAGAAGGAGATCGTTCGTATTTCGAATTCCTCGATCCAACCATGTCATCCATCCCGCTTGAAGAACGAGAAGGGGACGGAAAGGCATTCCATTACCGGAAGTCGTTCACCGTAGGATACGACGAACAATGGGATCCCAACGGAGAGTTCAAGCACCTCTACAAGAATCAGATCGTCCACCTGTACGTAGGATTCCCCTTGCCGCAAGACGCCATCGACGCCATGCACCACATCACCACGATAGAGCACACCGACGATCTAGCCAAGCTTCTCGATACGGCCGTAGAAACCGGCGCCGCGCGCGAGATCAGCGCGTCGCGCCTTACCGTAACCGCCACGTTCTCCGACGGCACATCCCAATCGAAAACATACGTCATCGCGCCCATCGACACCTTTGCCGAAGCATATTCAACCTTTTGGGACGCGCGAAACGAGGCCGCCAAGCAGGAACGCGAGCAGGGGAATTCGAACGGGATCACCCGCCCCGACATGCCCCGGTTGTACACCATCACCGAAGTAGACGCGTCGTAGCCCCGAGCCCTGAACGCAGGCAAAAGGATCTGAATCGATCTTCTGCACTCTTACTTTCGGAATCATTACGGCAATCTCCCGGTCAAAGAAAAGACCGGGAGATTGCCTAGCGCTTGGCTTGGGGCAAACAAGCAAAGAGAGGCGCATAAAACAAAGCCTTTGGAACAATAAGCGCCCCTGCGCCGTATTATCGACAAGGAGGTGAATTGATGCAAATAGGAAAACGATCCACCCAAGAAAACAAGGACAACCCCCAGCCCACTGCCAACGATGCACGATCTTCGGACAAAGCGCTGCGATCCGACGCATTCCTGACACGAGCCATGCAGTTGTTCGGCGATGCAGCCTACCGCGTCGGACTCGCACAAACAGGATCGCCCGTCGATGCAGACGACATCTACCAAGATGTGTTCTTGCGCCTGCTCAAAGACACAACCGCGTTCTCAAATGACGAGCACCTGAAAGCCTGGCTGCTGCGCGTGACCATCAACCGATGCCGCGACCTCGCACGCACCGCATGGAAACGCCGAACGGGACCGTTCGAGCAAGAACACGCCGACACAGCTGCGCCGAGCGCGTTTCGCGCCGAAATATGGGACGTGGTAGGCGCGCTGCCCGAGAACTTGCGGATTGCAGTACACCTGTTTTACGTCGAAGGATACTCAACCGACGAGATAGCGCACATCATGCAATGTCAGCCAGCCACCGTGCGCACGCGTCTGCACCGTGCTCGCCAGCAAATAAAGGATCGTCTGGAACCCCATGACGCACCGCTCGTCAGCCCACCCGCAAACAACTCCTCGAACCGCACCGGTCCCAGAAAGGAGGCCCCCTATGACCGCGAGCCGAAAGCAACCGAACCTCGACGACTACCGTTCGATGATGAAGAAAGCCCATGCGCCCGTTCATCTGCAATGTGACGTCCTAGCCGAAGCCGCCGCCATTCGCGCGCAAGCAACCCCGGAAGACGAGCATCCGCAACCAACGCCACACGCTGCGGCAAACAAAGCCCCCGTTCCACGAGCGTTCGCCGCCAAGCGGTCTCGAATGAAAAACTTGGCGATCGCAGCATGTTTCGCACTTGTCGCTGGCGTCGGCATCATGGCAATCGGCCCGCTCGTCGCGCAACACGATCCAATCGAAGATGCGCAACGCAGCGCATCGGAAAACTATTTCCAGATGGCGGCGTTTGCCGACGAGGGTGGCGCATTGCAGAAAGGACCCGTCGCTCTTGATTTTGAAGACTTCTTTCCTGTTCGAGCATCGGTAGGCCCACGCTACGATGCAGATATCGATTCATATACAGGAGATATCGATTCATCCCGCTCGTACAACCTCAACCTCACCTGCACGGGTTCCAATATAGCATCCCTGACGTACCGGATTGAAGGCGAGGGCGTGTCTTTCAACAACTGGCAGCTAACCGAAGCGGCCCATGAAGCAAAACCCGACATCGGTACCGTCATGGCAACCAATGATCAGTCGAGCGAGTTTACGATCTCGTATGAAAACCAGGACATGAGTTCCACCGACAGCCTCCATCATGAAATATACCTGAATTACACGCTCGATGGCGCATTGATCGACGCATGGAACGAGTGCAAGGCCGTCACTTCGCAAAACACATACTCGGGAGGGTTTATACCCGAAGATCAACGCGTTGCGTCCGTTAAAGCGCGGGAAACACTGGACCTGGCACTCGCCCTCCACGACGCTACGGTGATCTCGAAAGCAAAACTCATACTTACTGCAACATTCACCGATGGCAGCACCCAGAGCAAAACGTACCGGCTGGCCCCCGTAGACAATTTCGAGCAGGCATACAGCGAGTACCTTGAGTCCCGAAGGGCTGCCAGCGAAGCCAATACACCTCGATTCCCTGTGCTGTACACGCTCGAAGAGATCTCTTGATCTCCCGAACCCCGCGCACCAAAAGGGCCCGGATCGATCCGATCCGGGCCCTTTCGACTTGCTGGGCGCATGCTGCGAATATGCCGCTGCGTTGCACGTGTATGCTTGCCGTGCGCCCTTTCCTCGAACCGGCGAACCCGCCGGGAATCAGCTTGGGAACGCTACGCCGGCACCTGGGCCTTCATAGCGTTGATGCGCTGGAACACCGAGGCGGCTCCCGCGACAACGTCCACGGACCCGTCGGCCGCAACCTCCAGCAACGTCGGCGCCTGCATGATGCGGTACCGCTGCGCAAGCTCCGCGTTCTCCTCGGCCAGCAGTTCTTCGTGCACGATGCCGGCTTCGTCCATCTGCGCCGCGGCGAACTTGCAGTTCGGGCACGTGCGCGTGGCAACCAGGTACAAGCCCGCGGGCAACGAGCTATGCGCCGGCGCGGTCGGAACCGTCTCAATACTTGCGACATCCGCCGCTGCAGCCCGGGGCGCAACGTCCGCCACCGTCACATGCGACCCTGCCTGGCCCGCCTTCTCGGCCGCCGCCGTCATCTGCACGCCCTGGTGCGTCAGGCGGGAATGACCCAAGTCGTACTCGACGCGATCAGCAAACTCCTGCGCCTTGCCGTCGTTCCAGTTCTTCACCGGGCGATAGTAGCCGGTGATGCGTGAGTACACTTCCGTTTCCTCGTGGCAGCACGGGCATTCGTACACCTCGCCCGCAATGTAGCCGTGGTTCTTGCACACGGAATACGTCGGCGACATGGTGTAATACGGCAGCTTGTAGTTCTGCGCGATCTTGCGCACCAGCGTGGCCGTGCTCTGCCAGTCGGGCAGCTTCTCGCCCAAAAACGCATGGAACACGGTTCCCGACGTGTACAGCGTCTGCAATTCGTCCTGCACGTCAAGCGCGCTGAAGATATCCTCGGAGAAGTTGACCGGCAAGTGCGACGAGTTCGTGTAGTACGGCGTACCCTGGTCGTTCGCCGTGATGATCTCGGGGAAGCGAGCCTTGTCGTGCTTGGCGAATCGATACGTGGTGGACTCGGCAGGCGTTGCCTCCAAGTTGTACAGGTCCCCGTATTTCTCCTGGTAATCGGCCAGACGGTCGCGCATGTGGTTGAGCACGTCCTTCGTGAACGCTTGGGCGGGACCCTGCGTCATGTCGGCGCGCAGCCATGCGGCGTTCAGGCACGCCTCGTTCATGCCCACCAATCCGATGGTGCTGAAGTGGTTCTCGAACGTGCCCAGGTAGCGCTTCGTGTACGGATACAGGCCCGCGTCCAGCAGCTTGGCGATGACCTGGCGCTTGGTGTGCAGCGAGCGCGCGGAAACGTCCATGAGGTGATCGAGGCGGCGGTAGAAATCGGCTTCGTCGGTTGCCAGGTAGGCGATGCGGGGCATGTTGATGGTCACCACGCCGATGGAGCCCGTAGACTCGCCCGACCCGAAGAAGCCGCCGGACTTCTTCCGCAGCTCGCGCAGGTCAAGGCGCAGACGGCAGCACATGGAGCGCACGTCGGACGGCTCCATGTCCGAGTTGATGTAGTTGCTGAAATAGGGCGTGCCGTACTTCGACGTCATCTCGAACAGCAGCCGGTTGTTCTCGGTATCGCTCCAGTCGAAGTCCCGCGTGATGGAATAGGTGGGAATGGGGTACTGGAAGCCGCGGCCGTTCGCATCGCCCTCGATCATGATCTCGATGAACGCCTTGTTGACCAGGTCCATCTCGTGCTGGCAATCGCCGTACGTGAACGCCTGCTCGCGCCCGCCCACAATGGCCGGCTGATCGCGCAGGTCGGCAGGGCACACCCAATCCAGCGTGATGTTGCTGAACGGGGCCTGCGTGCCCCAGCGCGACGGCGTGTTCACGCCGAACACGAACGACTCGACGCACTGCTTCGTCTCTTCGTACGTCAGGTCGTCGGCCTTCACGAACGGAGCCAAGTAGGTGTCGAAACTGGAGAACGCCTGGGCGCCCGCCCATTCGTTCTGCATGATGCCCAAAAAGTTCACCATCTGGTTGCACAGGCTGGACAAGTGGCTGGCCGGCTTCGACGTGATCTTGCCGGGCACGCCGCCAAGGCCCTCCTGAATAAGCTGCTTGAGCGACCAGCCGGCGCAGTAGCCGGTCAGCATGGACAGGTCGTGCAGATGGATCTCGGCGTTGCGATGGGCGTTCGCCACCTCGTCGTCGTAAATCTCCGACAGCCAGTAATTCGCCGTGATGGCGCCCGAGTTGGACAGGATCAGGCCGCCGACGGAATACGTGACCGTGGAGTTCTCCTTCACGCGCCAGTCTTCCACCTTCACGTACTGATCGACCAGGTCCTTGTAGTCAAGAAGCGTGGCGTTGGCGTTGCGCACCTTCTCGCGCTGACGACGGTACAGGATGTAGGACTTCGCCACGTCGGCGTACCCGGCGGTGGAAAGAACCTCCTCCACGCTGTCCTGAACGTCTTCGACCGAAATGATGCCGTCTTTGATCTTCGGCTCGAAATGAGCGGTCACGTTGAGGGCCAGCAGGTCGATGGTAGACGGATGGTACTGCTTCTCCAGCGCATCGAAAGCCTTGGCGATTGCAGACGAAATCTTGGCAATGTCGAATTCCGCGATCATGCCGTCACGCTTTTGAACCTGGTACATGCTCTGCTCCTTTTGCTGTACGTTTCGTATCTGCTTCGATCGGTCCGCGAGGCCTTTGGAGGGGCTGATTTCGGAGCCGGTAAGAATAAGGCGTCGGGTATCGGGTAACCGCTTCACCATACCCGCGAGAATTGCCATCGTCAATGGGGGTCACCAATATGTTGAATACAGAACTATAGTGCGCATCAATATATTGTGGTTTTCCACCTGGGGTTTTAGAAATGGGCATTTTGGCGTTCTATGAAAAGCGACCTGCAAAAATAGAACAAACTGCCCCAAATGCCAACGCCGGCGGCAAAAAACACAACTCCGCAGACATCGTGGATTTCGGCAAGCGGAAAGAAGCTCGCGGCATTTGCGTCCAAGGAAGCGGCGGTCTATGATGAAGGCGATCCGCATCCCTTTTGACGCGGGGCCCGGCCCAAGCGAAGGAGCCTTTATGATCGATCATCCCATGCGGCGCTCCGACCGCGCCCTCTCCCCCGACGAAGCGCTCGCCGTGCTCGACGATGCGGCGTTCGTCACGCTGTCGACCGTCGACGAAGAGGGCGCCCCCTACGGCGTGCCGCTTTCGTTCGTGCGCCGCGGAAGCACGCTCTACGTGCACGCCACGAACCAGGGCGGCCTCAAGTTCGACTGCTTCCGGAGCGACGCACGCGCATGCGCCACCGCCGTAACCGACGTGGTTCCGTTTTTCGCGAACGGCGATTTCTCCACGTACTACCGGTCCGCCATGGCGTTCGGATCCATGCGCGAAGTGGAGCCGGGGGTCGAGTTCAAGCGCGCGTTGGTGGATCTGTGCACGAAGTACGTGCCCGAGGCCAAAGCGCACATCGGCGAAGCCATGCGCTGCGAGGGGCCGAACACTTCGGTGTGGGCGTTGGACATCCGGCGCGTGACCGGCAAAGCCCAGCCCCTTCCCCCATCGGGCGCCGCGCCCGCCAGCCCCCATGCGGAACAGGCGCGCTAGCCCATGCGCATCGCAGGATTGCAGAAGCTCACGCTGCTGGACTTCCCCGGCAAAACGGCCGCCACCGTGTTCACTCCAGGGTGCAACTACCGTTGCCCGTTCTGCCACAACGCCGACCTGGTGATCGGCGCAGCGCGCACGCCCGACGCCGTTTCCCTCGACGAGCTCTTCGCATTTTTGGACAAGCGCCAAGGACTGCTCGACGGCGTGTGCGTCACGGGCGGCGAGCCGCTTTTGCAGCCAGGCATCGAAGATTTCCTGTCGCGCGTGCGCGATCGGGGATTCGCCACGAAGCTGGACACCAACGGCAGTTTTCCCGATCGACTGCGCGCCCTCGTCCAGGCCGATCTTGTGGATTACGTGGCCATGGACGTGAAGAACGCACCGTACCGGTATGCGGAAACCGTGGGCGTGCCGGGCTTCGACCTTGCGCCCGTGCAGACCTCGATCGAGTTCTTGATGGAAGGGCACGTGCCCTTCGAGTTTCGCACCACGGTGATGCGGGAGCTGCACGCGGCCGACGATCTGCTCGCTATCGCTTGCTGGATCGAGGGCGCTCCCCGCTGGTTCCTGCAAAACTACCTGGACGCGGAAAGCGTTCTTGCGGGCCCGGGGCGTTTCCATGCATGGGACGTCGACGAACTTGAAGCGCTCCTGCCCGAGCTGCGCGCACATGTGCCTGCCGTGCAGCTACGAGGATCGAAGTAGCGCAGGGCCGGACGGACGGACAGACGGGCGAGAGCGTCCCGCGAGGGCATGCGGCTGCCCGCATGTTCGCCTGGCGGCACGCCCGCCGGCCCGCCGCGAAACGCCGCCGGCCCGCGCCGCGCCGCTGCCGAGCCGCCGCGTTTCGCAGCCCGCGCCGCCGCTCGCCCGGCCGCGAAAATCGTTGCTCGTGGAAAGCGCAAGGAAATGGAGCCGCTTCGGTTCCGTGCGATCATAATAGGACGCTACCCCGCGCACCGGCCGGGGGCGCACGTCCGCACCACCGCAGAACAGGAGCATGCATCATGGCGAATTGTCTTGTCGCGCAATCCGGCGGGCCCACCGCCGTCATCAACGCCAGCTTGGCCGGCGTCGTTCGCGCCAACCAGCTGAACCCCGTGTACAACCGCGTGTTCGGCGGCCTGCACGGCATCGAGGGCACGCTCGCGGGCAAGCTCTACGACCTGACCGATCTGCCCAGCCGAGATATCGACGTTCTCAAGCAAACCCCCTCGTCGGCGCTTGGCACGTGTCGCTACAAGCTCAAGCGCGGCAACGACGCCGATTACCGCCGCCTCGTCGACGTCATGGACGCGCACGACATCAGCACCATGTTCTACATCGGCGGCAACGACTCCATGGACACGGTGGACGCGTTGGCATCGTGGGCGCAGGAGCACGCGCCCAGCAAGCGTTTCATCGGCATACCCAAAACCGTCGACAACGACCTGGTTCCCGTGGACCACTGCCCCGGTTTCCCCAGCGCGGCGAAGGTCGCCTGCCAAATCACGCATGCAACGTATTTGGATTACGCCGCGTACACCCGCCCGGAGGTGTTCGTCCTCGAGGTCATGGGACGTGATGCGGGCTGGCTGGCCGCAAGCACCTGCGTCACCGGCGACGTCGACCTGCTGATCTTGCCGGAAACGCCGTTCAACAAGGATGCGTTCTTGGCCGAGGTGCAGAAGAAGTTCGACCAGAAGGGCGAATGCTACATCGTCGCATCCGAAGGCGCTCGCTACGCCAACGGCGCCTACCTGTCGGCCGGAGAAGCGGCCAACGACGGCTTTGCGCACGCGGTGCTGGGCGGAGCCGCAGCTACGCTCAAGCAGATGATCGTCGATGCGGGCATCGTCCCGCGCGGCGTGGTGCAGGATCTGTCGCGCGCCGCGCGGTCGAGCAACTTCGCCCAAAGCCTTGTCGACGTGAACGAAGCCTATGACCTGGGATTGAGCGCGCACATGCGCAGCGCCGACCCCGCGTTCACCGGCCAGGTGGTGGGCGTGCGCCGCAACGCCGCGGCGGCAGCAGAGGGTCGCTACGATGCCGAGTTTTTCGCCGGTCCCGCCAGCGAGTTCGCGAACTTCGTGAAGCAGTTCCCCGCCGCATGGATCCGCCCGGACTACCAGGGCATCACCGACGAAGCGATCGCCTATTTCCGCCCGCTCATCGAAGGCGAGCCGAAGCTGATCATGGACGGCGGCCTTCCGGCTACGCTGACGCCGTTCAACAAGCGGTAGACAAAAAACGCGCGCCGCAACCCGACCGCGTATGCTAGCATGACGCAAACAATTACGCGCAATCGGCCGTGCGGCGCGCGGCCCTCAGCAAGGGAGTCCTCGTGTCCGCAGAATCAGCAGTGTCAACCTTCATCATCCTCGGCGCGTTCGTCGCGCTTTTGGCAGCACTCAAGGTCCTGAAAAGCAAAGGCGTCGCATTCACGCCGCGCGTGTTCGCCGCCTTAGGCATGGGCATCGTGCTGGGCATCGGCATCCAGCTTGGCGCAGGCCGAGGAGCGGAAGCGGCCACCGTGGCGCTCGACTGGATGTCGATCGTCGGGCAGGGCTACATCGGGCTTTTGAAGATGCTCGTCATGCCGCTTGTGTTCGTGGCTATCGTGGGCGCGTTCACCCGCACCGAAGACACGCTGAACCTCGGTCGCATCGGCGCTATCGTGCTGGCCGTGCTGCTGGGAACCGTGGCGATATCGGCCTTAGTCGGTTGGGCGTCGGTCGCGTTCACGGGGCTTGCCGGAGCCAGCTTCACCAGCGGAAGCGTCGACGCCGCGAAAATGGACGTGCTGCAAGGCCGCCAGGAGCAGGTGGCGAACCTCACCCTGCCGCAGGAAATCCTCTCGTTCATCCCCACGAACATCTTCGCGGACTTGGCCGGCACCCGCTCCACCTCCACTATCGCGGTTGTGATCTTCTCCGCCATCGTCGGCATCGCCTACCTCAAGCTGCGCGACAAGGACTCCGGCCAGGCATCGTTTTTCAAGCAGCTGATCGACAGCCTGTACGGCATCGTCATGCGCATCGTGTCCATGGTGCTGGGGCTTGCGCCTTACGGCGTGATGGCGCTCATCGCGCACGTCATGGCCACGAGCGACTACAACGCCATCCTTGATCTGGGAAAATTCGTGCTGGTATCCTACGCGGCCATCGCGTTCATGTTCGCAGTGCACTGCCTGATCCTGCTGGCGAACCGCACCAGCCCCCTCATGTACCTGAAGAAGGCCTTCCCAGTTCTGAGCTTCGCCTTCGTGGCGCGCACAAGCGCCGGAGCGCTGCCCCTCAACATAGAAACGCAGACGCGCGCGCTGGGCGTGGATTCCGCCACGGCCAACTTCTCCGGCAGTTTCGGGCTGTCCATCGGCCAAAACGGATGCGCGGGCATCTATCCGGCCATGTTGGCCACCATCATCGCGCCCACGGTGGGCATCGACGTGTTCTCGCCCACGTTCATCATCGGCTTGATAGCCGTGGTGGTCATCAGCTCGTTCGGCGTAGCGGGCGTGGGCGGCGGCGCAACGTTCGCCTCGCTCATCGTTTTGGGAACCATGGGGCTGCCCATCGAGATCGTGGGCCTGCTGGCGTCGGTCGAGCCGCTGATCGACATGGGGCGAACCGCGCTCAACGTGAGCGATTCCATGGTTGCCGGCGTGACCGCGTCAAACGCCGTGGGCAAGCTCGACCGCGAAACGTTCAGCGATCCCGAAGCGCGGGTGAGCAGCTCCGCGCAAGCCGAGCTGTAGACGCCGCGCTTCGTCGACGGCCGCCGCCCGCTCCCGCTAGCTGCGTGCGCCCTCCAGCAGCCCGCGCAGTTCCTTCTGCACGCTGTTGTCGACGTTCGGACCGATGATTTTCGACGCAATCTGCTTGATGGCGGAACGACCGTTGCCCATGGCTACGCTTTGACCTGCCATGCGAAGAATCTCGTAGTCGTTCATGGAATCGCCGAACGCCATCATCTGGTTCGCCGCAAGCCCGTGCGCGTCGAGCACTTGCTGGATGCCCGTCGCCTTGCTCACGCCGCGTTGCATGACGTCGATCCACTTGCGCCCCGACGGAGCGAACACGAAGTCGTCGTCAAGCTCGCGCGTGAGGATGTACGCCATATCCATCACGTCCTCGTCGCAGTACACCGAAGCCTTCAGGATGCTCGTCGTGGGGGAAGGCACGGCCAATACGCGCGTCGGGTTCGGCAGGTTCTTGTCCACCTCGCGCTCGAAGCGCGCTTCGTCGTCAAGCAGGTAGCTGCTGGTTTCGTCGAACAGGGCCAGGTGCATGGTGTCGAACAGGTCCACGATGCGAGCCAATCGGCGCACGGCGGCATGCGAGAACACCTCTAAGTCGACCAACTCGCCCCCAACGATAACCTGCGCGCCGTTCGATGCCACGAAGTCCATGCAGTCGGCCACCGGCTCGAACAACTCATGCAGCGTATCGAAGCGCCGACCCGACGAAGCGACGAACTGAATGCCCGCGTCGCGCAGGCGCAAAATGAGATCGTACGACCCTTCGGGCACCCGCTCGCTTCCATCGAGGAACGTGCCGTCCATGTCGCTGGCGATAAGCTTGATCATGTTTGCCTCCTTCGCGGACTCCCCGCGAGCCCGCTTCTTTTCCGTGTGCTCTCGTATGTTCTCCCCTCATTGTAAAGCCCGTTTTCGCGCGCCACTGTTTCTCCGCGAAGAGTTTGCAAGCCGTTGACGTGAAGCACAGGGCGCAAGGTTCAGGGCAAGGGCGCAAGGCGCAGGACGCGGGACGCAAGGCGCGAACGGGTACGGCGTCTCGTTTTGCAGGCGGCCCGTCGTTTCGAAAGGGACGCTTTCTTTGTCGAAGCACCTTCGACCCGCCAGCCCTTCGATGCGCGCCGAGCGCCCGTCCACGGCTCAAAATTGCAGGTCTGCGCTTCTCAACCAACCCATCATTCGCAATTGCTTTGAGCGGTTGCATCAACTGCCCAGTTCATTATGGTGCAACAAATTCGATACTCGGCAGAAGCTCTTCTCGAAGAGCGCAGGTCCGCAATTTTGAGCCAAATCCGATGCGCGGCCAGACTTGACAGACCCCGAGTTCGCAGACGTTCGCACAGCAGCGCAAGCCCCTCCGCGGCATCCTGCGACGCAACAAGAGGCGCATCGCAAAATGCCGCAAGCAGACTCTTCAGTCTCGCAGGATGACAAGACGGACACCTAGCACACAAAATACCTGGTCACAGCTCACGCAACCTGAGCGCGCGCAAAAAATAGCAAAACGCAACGCCAAAGTGATGGAACGGGCAAGCCCGCAATCGCATCATACGAGCCACCCCAGCGCACGGCGCCGCGCTTCGGGTATCATGAATCAGATCAAACAGAAGGGACCAACCACATGAGCTTCGCCGACAACCTTGTCTACCTTCGCCAACACTACGGCGTGACCCAGGAAGGGCTTGCCGAGCAGCTTGGCGTATCGCGCCAGACCGTATCGAAATGGGAAGCCGGCACGAACTACCCCGAAATGGACAAGCTGCTTGCGCTGTGCGACCTGTTCCACACGAACCTCGACGACCTCATGCGCGGAAGCGTGCACGTGGTAAAGGAAAACGACACCGAGAGCTACGACCGCCACATGAACCGCTACAACCTGTCCATAGCGATGGGCGTGGGGCTCATTTTGGTAGGCGTCGGCGTGATCGCGCTGCTGGAGACCTTCGGATGGCCGAGCAACCTGCAAACCGTTGCACTGCTGTCGTTCGTGGTCGTGGGCGTGATGCTTCTCATCGTCGGCGGAATGAATCACGCAGAGTTCAAGCGCCGCAACCCCTCCATCGAGCCGCGTTATTCCACCGACATGCTCGAGCGATTCGGGCGGCGCTATCCCGTCATGATCGCCGGAGGCGTAGGGCTCATTCTGCTTGACGTCATTTTCCTGGTAGGGCTGTCTCCGGAAGACGCCTCTTTCGACGTCGTGCGCGGGATTCACATGGAAGAGCTTCTCATGGGCCCGTTCATGTTCGCGATGGCCCTTGCCGTGGGGATCCTCATTTGGGCCGGCATGCAAAAGTCGAAGTACGACCTGTCCGAGCTTACCTACATTGCGCATCGTCAAGACCTGGGAGCCGATCTGCCGCCGTCCGCCATCGTCAAAACGCCTGAACAGGTGCGCGCCGAACGCATCATGGGCGTTATCTGCGGGTGCATCATGCTGCTGGCTACTATCGTGTTTCTGGTGTGGGGCTTCGTTCCGCTGTTCGACCAGATCGGCACCTGGGACGGCCTGGACAAAAGCGCGCTCAAAGACGCTATCCGAGACGGCCAAGGCGGGTTCTACATCAGCTGGATCGCGTTCGTGGTGGGCGGCATCCTGTGCGGCATCGTCTGCCTGATCGGCAGCGTGTTCACCAAGTCGAAGGAAGACTGGATTGCCGAGGCGCGCCAAGAGGACGCTTGGATGAAGGTGGCGAAAGCCGACGAGCAGCAGAACAACCCCTGGTCGCACGGGACGAACCCGACCTCGCAGCCGCCCGCGCCCGGTGCGCCCGTGCCGCCCCCGGCGCCGAAGCCCACGACAAGCGATCGCGACCGCACGGGAACCAGCTGGCGATAGCCCGGCAGCCCCGATCGGGGCTGCCGACCCGCGCCTGCGCGGGACCGGGGGCATTATCGCCCGCTGCGCGGGTGCACGCCGGAGAACATTGTCGCCCCAAACGGACGGTTTTCGGCGCCAAAGCGTCCGTTTGGGGCGACAATGCCCCTCGCTTATTGCACGCAGCCCCTGGCTGTTGCCGGGGTTGTAGCCCGGCGCCCTATTCGCCGAGCTTTTCCGCTGCTTCGCTCACTGCTCACAGCAAAGTCAAGCCGCTGTCGCACGACCAGCCTCGCCGCAAGGCTCACGCCGACCCATCTGACCGAACCGCACACCGCAAACCGGCGTCTGCAGGAATGAGATTCGTCAAAAAGTACGTTTTGGACAGGGCAAAGTACCTTTTGCGTCTATCCTGTGGCACCCTCCCGCCCGTAGAGTCCCAAGATGCAGGGACCACGTAAAGCCCGTTTTCAAACGGGCGAAAGGAGGGGCATCATGACCCAACAGGAAACGCATTCCTCTATAAGTCGAAGAACGTTTTTGCAAGGCGCAGCGTTTCTCGGCGTGTACGGAGGCCTAACAAGCCTTGGGCTCGCGGGCTGCACGGCTCCCGCATCAGGGGGGAAGAGCGGCGGCAGCTGGACGGCCGGCACGTACAGCGCCCAAGTGACGGGGCACAATGCTCCGTTCACCATCGACGTGACGTTTTCCGACACCGCAATCACAGCCATCGATGCCAGCACGAACCAGGAATCTCTAGGAGTAGGGGCATCGGCTCTTCAGGACTTGGCAAGCCAAATCATAGAGCACCAAACGCTCAACGTGGATTCCGTGACCGGCGCCACGATGTCCAGCATGTGCCTGCAACAAGGAGTGAAAGAGTGCGCGGGACAGGCAGGAGCCGCCAAAGATTTAGAGAAAGCCACCGGGCCGGAAGATATCGTCGAAGATTCCTATACAGCCGACGTCTGCGTGATCGGCGGCGGCGGAGCCGGGCTGACCGCGGCAATTTCGGCAGCACAAGCGGGAGCAAAAGTCGTCGTCATCGAAAAATGCGGAATCACCGGAGGCTCTACAAACGTATCGGAAGGCGCGCTCAACGCAGTAGACCCCGAGCGTCAACAAAAGCAGGGCATCGAAGATTCGACTGAAAAGTTTTACGAAGTCACTTACGAGGGAGGGCACGGCCAAGGCACGCCCGAGCTCATCCGATACCTCACCGACAACGCGCTCGATTCCGTCCATTGGCTCGAGTCGATCGGCGTCGAATTCAAGCCCGAAGTAGGCTCGGCGACCGGCTCCCTGGGAGAACGCAGTCATTATCCCGCAACCCCTTCGGGCAACACGTATATTCGGTCTTTCCAAAAGTTCATCGAAGATCACCCCGATCAGCTGACCCTTCTCAACGAAATGCAAGCACAGGAGCTCATAACCGAGGGCGGCAAGGTTGCGGGCGTGAAGGCCGTCCATCGCGGCAAGCAGCCCGTCACGGTTCAGGCTCGATCCGTCGTCATCGCAACCGGCGGATTCGGAGCAAACGTCGAGTATCGCCAGCGCGTCAACACCGGCGTATGGGCCGATGTCAAACTGGATGACTCCATAGGCTGCACGAACATCAAGCCGTGCGCGCAAGGCGAAGGCCTCAAGCTGGCCGAAGCGGCCGGCGCAGAACTGGTGGGATTGCCCGATATCCAACTGCATCCATGCGGCACGCCAGGCACCGGGCTTATGGAGGACATCCGCACGTCAGGACGCAATCGCATTTTCGTGAACAAAAACGGCGAACGTTTCGTCAACGAAGGAGCCGAGCGCGACACCCTGTGCAAGGCCATCTTTGCGCAGCCCGATTCCACGTACTGGATCGTCGTTAACAAAGTTCGATATCCTTCGGAAACGCAACCTGATGCGAACGGGGCAACCATCGAGAACATGCTCGCCCTCGGCCACATCGTCAAAGGGGAAACCATTGAAGACCTGGCCAGCCAAACCAAAATGGACGCAGTCAAACTGCAGGAGGCTATCGACGGCTATAACAAAACAGTGTCCGGAGAAGCCGAGGATCCCTTCGGATTCAAGGCGACAAACACCGCCGACCAGCAACTGACCGAAGGGCCTTGGTACGCCTGCCGCAAGGTGCCCACCGTCCATCACACTATGGGCGGCGTCCGCATCGACGTGGATACCCGAGCGCTCGCCCCCTCCGGATCTCCGGTTGAAGGCCTGTTCGCGTGCGGAGAATGCACCGGCGGCATTCACGGCAGCAACCGGTTGGGAGGAAACGCTATAGCCGATTGCGTCACGTTCGGTCGAACCGCCGGCACGAACGCCGCAAGAAACGCGCTTGGAGCCTAGCCCCATTCGCAACCCGGCAATCGATACGAGTGCTCGGCCGTCAAGTAGGTCGAGCACTCGCCGCTTTAAGACCGAGGGCGAGATCCGTCCAACACCTTATCAAGAAGCTCCTGCTTAGAGTGCACGCCTGCTTTTCGGTAAACCGTGCGCGTGTAGTTTCGTATCGTATTCTCGGAATAGTTCAGTTCCTCAGCGATAAAGCTCCGGCTCCGTCCTTGCGCAATCAGGGCAACAATGGCTGATTCTGTTTCATTCAATCCGCAATTTGCCGCAAACGCTCCAACGGTATCTTCCTCGCGCGCCGCCTGAGGCTCGGACGGCGCACATTCCGCCATTCGATCAAGCTCGAACCCAACGGGGTGATCCCCCATGAAGTGAGGACGCAGTATCAACGTCGCTTCAACTAGCACCACAAGCGCCATCACGATGAGCAGCCAAAGACTATGGTCGAGCGTTGGACCCACCGCGTACACGATCAAACGGCCAACCGCCATGCACAGCAACGACCCTCCGTACAACGCGGCATATACCAGCGTCGTTGGCCAATGGACGTGTCGCCCGATAAAGCATATGAACACTACCAGCGGAATGTAGAAACAGGTGACCGCATTCGCCAGCAAAAACGTACTCGATTCTTCCGAACCATCCCATCCGCTCATAAGAAAGCAGATGCTCGCCATCATGAGCGCATTTTGGAACAGCCAGTACCCCGACAGCTTGAATGCCCGCCCCCGAACAAGCACGAACCACACAACAACCGCTATTATCAGAACAACGAGCACCTGATGAATCGATCGAACCGCTTGCGAAAGCTCGCGTAGCCGACCGTCCGGATACCCCAACGCCATGCCCAGCAGCAAAGCATACAGAAAAAAGGCTGCGGCAACTTGCAAAACACCTTTTAAAAGATCCTTTTCCTCGTACAGGCAATCCTCCTTGTTCACCACGTAGGGCCCTCGCGGATCGTTCAACCTATCCCGTCGATCCAATTCCGACATAGCCTGCCAATAGGCGAAAACGGAAAGCGCCGGAACGAACAAGTTGATCATGCCTGCAACCACGTCATCCAGGTAGCCCATCAACAACGAGAGCACGCATGAAAGGGCCAGCCCTCCGGCAGCATAGAAAAACACCTCGCCAGGCCTCAATCGCTCGAAAAAGAATATCCATAGAATTTCACCGCCAACCAGCCCAACGCCGCCGACCACCACGCGCAACGCCTCGAACTGCGTACTATCGAAAAACAAGTCAAGCAGGTACAGAAGACTCGAAGCGGTCATGAGAAGAAAACCCGACCATACGAATACACCCCGCGTCGCCCGCGAAAAGCCCGCCTTGTAGACCAAAAAGACCAGAACGGCGATAACAGCAACGCGAGCAATGTTCGCACCTACCGTTATCATTCCGACATCAGCTGAAAAGTGAAGATTGTAGAAATTGAATTGATACCAAAGTCGGTAAAGCCCAATTCCGAGAAAGGCAAGGACGAAGCCCGTTAGATACGTGGCTTTAAACGCGAGAAGAGAACCGGTATGCAAATACCGATCAGCCCCGCACGTCGACGAGCGAACGCTATCCTCCCCGTGTCCCATGCGCGCATTGTATCATAGCGCTTCAAACGAGCCAGACGAACCCCGGACAGCCACGGTGCGCCCCTTGCATCCACTTCGGAATCGCGCTGCAGCCCACCCAACCATCCGGCCGAGGCGGGCACCGTGCGGGTGCACGCCGGAGAACATTGTCGCCCCAAACGGACGGTTTTCAGCGCCAAAGCGTTCGTTTGGGGCGACAATGCCCCTCGCTTATTGCGCGTAGCCCCGAGCCGTTGCCGAGGCTCCGGCCCGGCGCCCTATTCGCCGAGCTTTTCCGCTGCTTCGAGCCACTCTTCCTCGAGCGCGTCCACCTGCGCCTCCAGATCGTTGATGCGCGCCTGCAAATCGCCGAGCGCCATGAAGTCGGAGGGGTCCGCCGTCGACATCTCCGCTCGCACTCCTTCGATCTTGCTGCGCAGCGTGTCCATTTTCCGCTCGTTCGACTGCATCAGCTTGCGCAACGTGCGAATCTCCCCACCCGAAAGAGAAGCGCCCGCGGAAGCCGAATCCGAAGCAGGCTCCCCGCCCCCGTCCGATCGGCCCGCAGCGCTCGCCGATGCGCGCCCGCCGCCAGTCGGAGCCTGTTTGGACGCTTGAGCACCGCCGTTGCCGATCGGACCGCCGTCTGTCATTCGCAGGTATTCCTCGACCCCGCCCGGCAGATGGCGGATTTTGCCGTCGATGACGGCAAACTGATGATCGGTCACGCGCTCCATAAGGTAGCGATCGTGCGTGACCAGCAGCAACGTGCCGGGCCACGCATCCAGCAAGTCCTCCACCGCGGCAAGCATATCCGTATCCAGGTCGTTGCCCGGCTCGTCCAAAATGAGCACGTTCGGCTCATCCAGCAGAATCAACATCAAGGCAAGGCG
>NZ_DBFOSR010000064.1:0-37826 GCF_048427265.1 Paraeggerthella sp. | reverse complement strand
TCAAGGCGCTCGAGGATGTCGAAGTACTCGCGGGTGTATTCGGCGTTGGTTGGCATGGCGATCCTTTCGCAGACCCGCCCGTGGAAGCGTCGGGCAGGGGGTTCACGTTTGGAAAAAAGTGTAGCACGAGCCGATCGCCCGCATCGAGGCGGTTGCCGTATCGCCACAGGAACGGCGGCGGCGCGAGGCTGGGGCGGGTTCCGCCGGCCCGCACCCCGCCGACCGCCGACCCCTCCCATGGCCCCGCGCACGGGTCCCTCTCTCTCACTCTCTCATGGCCCCGCGCACGGGTCCCGCCGGTCCCTTCCCATAGCCTTGCGCACGAAAAACCGCGTTTGCTGGCAGGTTCTGACGGTTTGAGGTTGTCTCCGAAGCACGATGAGGCGCGCCCGAACACCCAGCATTTTTCTATAGCTTTCTGACCTGGTGCAATGCGGGACTGCTCGATTGCCGCTAAAGGCACGGGGGTCTCCGACGACCTCACACCGTCAGAACCGGCCACGGAGGGCGATATTTCGTGCGCAACGGGGCGAAGGGGCAGTTCGGGGACGGCGTTCGCGCGCCCGCGTGCGGCAAGGGCGCGGCTTCGGCGGTTCATTCCGTGGGGACTCCGCGGGGCGGGGTCTTCTCCTCTTGCGCGAATAGTGCTTTCAGGGTACCATCGGCAGGGTTTCACGGGGATTCCGGCTATGTGCGCGGTTCTCTGTTTTATCAAGAGTCGGGGGAGAGAGTTGGCTCTGAGATCCCGACACCAACCTGGCGGATACGCCAAGGTGGTCCGGCCTACAGCGATGAAGGAGGAACTTATGGCCGAAGAATGTTCTACGTACCTGTTCACGTCCGAGTCCGTCACCGAGGGTCATCCCGACAAGGTGTGCGACCAGATATCCGATGCCGTGCTCGACGCCATCCTGGCCAAGGAGATCGAGCTGGCGGCTCAGGGCTACATCGCCCCCAGCGGGCAGCCCGCCGATCCCGCGCAGGTGCGCTGCGCCTGCGAGACCATGGCCACCACCGGCATGGTCATCGTCACGGGCGAGATCCGCACGCAGGCGTACGTCGACGTGCCCGCCATCGTGCGCGAGGTGCTGCGCGACATCGGCTACGACCGCGCGAAGTACGGCTTCGACTGCGATACCTGCGGCGTGCTCAACGCCATCCACGACCAAAGCCCCGACATCGCCCAGGGCGTCGACGAAAGCTGGGAGGCCCAGCACGGCCTAGCCGAGGACGACCCTTACGAGCGCATCGGCGCGGGCGACCAGGGCATGATGTTCGGCTACGCGTGCGACGAGACGTCCACGCTCATGCCCATGCCCGTCTACCTGGCGCATCGCCTGGCCGAGCGCCTGACCGAGGTGCGCAAGAGCGGCGTCATGCCGCATCTGCGCCCCGACGGCAAGACCCAGGTGTCCGTGCGCTACGAGGACGGCCGTCCTGTGAACGTGGAGAAGGTGGTCGTGTCCACGCAGCACTCCGAGGCCATCGCCCATGACGAGCTGCGCGCGCAGATCATCGCGAACGTGGTGGAGCCGGTGTTCGCGCACGAGGGCGTGGAGCTGGCCGCCGACGCCGAGATCCACGTGAACCCCACCGGCCGCTTCGTCATCGGCGGCCCCATGGGAGACGCGGGCCTGACCGGCCGCAAGATCATCGTCGACACCTACGGCGGCATGGGTCGCCACGGCGGCGGGGCGTTCTCCGGCAAGGACTGCACGAAGGTGGACCGCTCGGCTGCCTACGCGGCGCGCTGGGTGGCCAAGAACGTGGTGGCCGCGGGCCTCGCGCGCCGCTGCGAGGTGCAGGTCGCCTACGCCATCGGCATGGCCAAGCCCGTTTCGGTGATGGTGGACACCTTCGACACCAACGCGGTGCCCGAGGCCGACATCATGGCCGCGATCGAGCAGACCTTCGACCTGCGCCCCGGCGCCATCGTGGACGCGCTCGACCTGCGCCGCCCCATCTACCGCAAGACGGCCGCCTACGGCCACTTCGGCCGCGAGCTTCCCGAGTTCACCTGGGAGCGCACCGATAAAGCCGACGAGCTGCGGAAAGCCTGCGGAGTGGCATAGCCTGCGCTTCGCTGATGGAAAGAGGTCGCCCGTTGCGCGGTTCGATGCGCGAGGGCGGCCTCTTCTTATTGTAAGAGGCGATCGAGCTATAAAAGGAGATCGAGCCGGTCGAGAGCGCATGGGCTAGCGAATGGGGAAGGGCGCAGGCGCGTTTCGGAGTGAACGAGGACATAGGATATACTGAAGATATGAAACTCGCATCGATCATCCTGGACATACCCACGCAAGCGCTCGACGCGTCCTACACGTACGCCGTGCCCGAGGACGAAAGCGGCGACCATCCCGTCGAGGTGGGCTGCGCCGTGCTCGTGCCGTTCGGCCATCGGCGTGCGATCGGCTTCGTGATCGGCATCGAGGAACGCGAAGACGGCGACTATCCCGAAGGGCTCGACCCCGCCAAGCTCAAGGTTATCGTGCGAGCGGTGAGCCGCCCGTATTTCGACGAAGAGGGCGCCGCCTGCGCCCAGTGGCTGGCGCAGCGCTACATCGCTCCGCTCTCGTCGTGCGTGCGCCTGTTCACCCCGCCGGGCGGGGTGCCGCGCATGGTGCGGTCGCGCGAGGGCTACTGGCGCCTGGAAGAGCCCGCCGTGGGGGAAGTGGACGATCGCTGGGTGCTGCCGGGTGCGGCCTTCGACACGTTCGAGCCTCGGAAGAACGCCGTCAAGCAGGCTTCCATCGTGGAGGCCCTGCGCGCGGGCGAGCTGCGCGTAGCCGAGCTGTCGGCCGAGTTCGGCGCGGTGTCGGCTCCGTTGAAGACGCTCGAGAAGCAAGGCGTCGTGCGCATCGAGCATCGTCGCCGCATGCGAGGCTTCGCAGCTCCGTCGGAGCCTGCGGGCGCTGCGAACGCTGCGAACGCCCTTGCCGACTCGCTGCGCCAACCTGCGGGCATACAGCCTGCAAGCGGCTTCGCCCCCTCTCTCAAGCCGCCGCTCACGCAGGGGCAGGCGGCGGCGCTCGCCGTCATCGATGCGGCGCGCGAGCGCGGCGCGGGCGAGGTCGTGCTGGTGGACGGCGTGACCGGGTCGGGCAAGACGGAAGTGTATCTCCAGGCCATTGAGGCGACGCTCGCCGCGGGGCGCACGGCGTGCGTGCTCGTGCCCGAGATCTCGCTCACTCCGCAGACGGTGGGCCGGTTCCGCGGCCGCTTTGGCGACACCGTGGCCGTCATGCACTCGCGCATGAGCCAGGGCGAGCGCTACGACCAGTGGGACTTCATCCGCTCGGGCGCGGCGCGCGTGGTGGTGGGCGCTCGAAGCGCCCTGTTCACGCCGCTTTCCAACCTAGGGCTCCTTGTCATCGACGAGGAGCACGAGGGCTCTTACAAGCAGGACAGCTCGCCGCGCTACCACGCGCGCGACGTGGCTGTATGGATGGCGCGCCGCGCGGGCGCGGCCGTGGTGCTCGGGTCGGCCACCCCTTCCATCGAGGCGCTTCACGCGTGCGCGAAGGATCCCCGATGGCATCATGTCGAGCTGCCCGAGCGCGCGAACGGCAAGCCCTTGCCCGCCGTTCGCGTCGTCGACATGGCGGTGGAATTCAGCGGCGGCTCCCGCTCCATGTTCTCGGGCGCGCTCTCCCGTGCGCTTGCCGAAGAGCTTTCCGCTGGTCGAAAGGCGGTTCTGCTGCTCAATCAGCGCGGATTCGCGAAGTTCTTGCTGTGCCGGGAGTGCGGGTTCGTGCCGGAATGCCCGTCCTGCTCCACATCGCTGACCTATCACGAGCGGGGAAGCTTCCTCATCTGCCATCACTGCGGCTACCGCATCGCGGTGCCCCCGGTCTGCCCCGAATGCGGCAGCCCCTATCTCAAGAAGTTCGGTGCCGGAACGCAGCGGGTCGAGGCCGATCTGCGGGTTTTGCTGGACGAGACCCCCGGAGTGGGCCCTGGGGTTCCCATCGTGCGCATGGACGCCGACACGACGTCGGGCAAGGGCGCCCACCAGCGGCTTTTAGAGGAGTTCGCCGCCGCCGACGCCGCTGTGCTTTTGGGCACGCAGATGATCGCGAAGGGCCTTGACTTCGAAGACGTCACGCTGGTGGGCGTCATCAACGCCGACACCATGCTGAAGCTTCCCGACTATCGAGCCGCCGAGCGCACGTTCGACCTTGTGGAGCAGGTGGCCGGACGCGCGGGGCGCGCCGAGCTGCCGGGGCGCGTGCTCGTGCAGACCTACGAGGCGGACGCCGCCCCCATCCGGGCCGCGGCGTCGTACGACCGCGCGCTGTTTCTGCGCGACGAGCTGCCGAAGCGGCGCCTGTTGGGGTACCCGCCGTACGTGCGCATGGCGAACGTGCTGATCTGGGGCAAGGACGAAGCGGCGGTGCGCGGGGCGGCCCAGCAGCTGCAGCAGGGGATCGAGCAGGTCGTGCGCGATTTCGGCGGTGACGACTGGACGGTCCTGCCCGCTACGCCGTGCGTTCTCGCGAAGCTGCGGGGCACGTACCGCTGGCACATCGTGGTGAAGTGCCTGCCGGAGGCCGACCTCTCGGCCGTGCTTCTTCCGTACTTCAGGCACCGCAAGCCCGACAAGGACGCGAACGTAGCGATCGACGTGGATCCCGACGATCTGCTGTAGGCGGCCTTTCGCAGCCGCGCGGCTCGTAGGTTTACAGTTTCAGCTGCGTCTTCCCTTGTCGTGGTATTCTGGGTGCCCTACAGCTGATTCGACTGGAAGCGGTACCGCAGGCGATGGAGGAGGTTCGAGCCGTGGGGAAATGGGCGAAGCGCATCGCGTGCGCACTGGTGCTCTCGGCGATGCTGGCCGTCGCGTTCGCTGCTCCTGCGGTTGCCGACGAGCGGACTTCGTCGTCTCGCGGGCGCGTGGTGAAGGTGGCGTTTCCTCCGTCCGAGGGCTTGAGCATGGTGGACGACCAGGGGAATCGCAGCGGGGTGCTCTTCGACTGGCTCACCGAGATCGCGAAGTACACCGGTTGGGAATACGAATTCGTCGACGGAGACATCGACAACTTGATCGATCGGCTGCGCGATGGCGAAATCGACCTGGTGGGCGGCATGTTCGTGCGCGAGCAGCTTGCCGACTCCCTTGACTACTCGACCTACAGCATGGGCTCGAACCGCTCGCTGCTGGCGTGCGCGCAGGACAACGACGCCGTTGCGAGCTTCGACTTGAGCACCCTGGACGGCGCGACGATCGGCGTGTACGAGAAAGCCGTCGACAAGAACAAGCGGCTCGAGAGCTTCCTGAGCCTGAACGGCCTTTCCTGCACGCTTCTTCCGCTTGACTACGCTTCGTACAAAAGCTGCCTCGACGACGGCACGGCCGACGTCATGCTGACCGGGGACACGGATCTTCCCGGCAACTGCAAGGTCGTCGCGTCGTTCGGCGGCGAGCCGCAGTACTTCGCCCTTGCGAAGGGAAGCGACCTGCTGCCCGAGCTCGATGCCGCAATGGCCCAGGTGTACGCAGCCGACCCCGGGTTCGCCACCAAGCTTCACGACGCCTATTTTCCCCAGATGTACCGGTTCCCCCTTGAGCTTTCCGCCGACGACCGCGCGTACGTTGCGGGCCGGGGCGAGGTCAGGGTGGCCGTGGTGGCGGGGCAGTATCCTTTGTACTACGACCTTGAGGGATCGTACCGAGGCGTGGTGAAGGAGGTCTTGGGCCTGGTGTCCGAACGGACGGGCTTGACGTTTCGGTTCGTCCACGCAAGCACGTACGAAGCCGCGCTCGAGCTGGTGGCGTCGGGCGAAGCGGACGTGCTGGGCGGATTCCAGGGCGACGAGCGCACTGCATCCGAGCGCGGTCTGGCCCTGACGGCAAGCTATGCATCCTTGGACGGAGTGGTGCTCAGGAGCAAGGCGGGGTCCCAGCGAAGCGAGGGCCTGGTGTTCGCGCAGCTGGAGGGGCTTGCCGACCCGAAGGGCCTCGACGTGGCGCGCGTGGTGCGCTATGCGACGTACGAAGAGTGCTTGTCGGCCGTGAACGAGGGGCGCGCCGACCTAACCAGCATGCCCGCCTCGTGCGCCGAGAGCCTGTTTGTCGAGCGCTCGTACGCCAACGTTGCCCCGGCAACGTCGGAGCACGACGACGCCGTGTTCTCCGTGGCGTTGCCCAAGCCCGTGGACGCGTCTTTGTACGCCGTGCTGAACAAGGCCGTGAACAGCTTGTCGAGCGACGAGCTTGACGCCATCGTGTCCCGCAACTCCACGCCAGTGACCTCGCATCGCGCCACCATCGAGTCGTTCGTGGCGCAAAACCCCTTTCTCGTGGTCACCATGGTGCTTGTGTTCGCCTTGCTTTTGGGGGCCATCGGCGTTGTGGTGTCGCTGTCGAAGGTGCGCGCCCGCGTGATGGCGATCAAGCTGGAGAAAGCGGAGGAGGCCGGTCGCGAGAAGGCGGACTTCCTCTCGCGCATGTCGCACGAGATACGCACGCCCATGAACGCCATCATCGGGCTTTCCAGCGTGGCGTCGCTGTCGGGGGAGGCCACGCCCGCCATCCGCTCCAGCCTTGAGAAGATCAACACGTCGGCCCAGTTCCTGCTCTCGCTTGTCAACGACATCCTGGACATGTCGAAGATCGACAACAACAAGATGCGCATCGAGGTCGCTCCCATGCGCCTCCGCTGTCTGGCCGAGCGCCTGGAGAGCATGTTCTGCATGCAGGCCGAGGAGAAGGGCGTGCGCTTCGAGGTTCGCTGCGGCGTGGACGAGGGCGTGGTGGGAGACGACGTGCGTCTTCAGCAGGTGCTGGCGAACCTGCTGTCGAACGCGTTCAAGTTCACCGACAGCGGCGGCTTCGTCCAGCTTTCCATCAAGGAGCTGCGCCGAGACGACGCGAGCGTGCGCCTTCGCTTCAGCGTGAAAGACGACGGCGCGGGCATTCGCGAAGAGGATCTGGGCCGTATCTTCGATTCGTTCGAGCAGGCCGCCGAGAACCGTCGCAACGCTCAGGGAACCGGCCTGGGACTTGCCATCAGCAGCAGCCTCGTGCGCCTTATGGGCGGCTCGCTCGAGGTTCGAAGCAGCTTCGGACGGGGGTCGGAGTTCTTCTTCACGATCGATCTGCCGCTTGCCGAAGAGGGGCAGGCTCCGCTGGACAAGGTTGTCCTGTCGCCCGAGAACGCCCCTGCTTTGAAGGGGTCGCACGTCCTTTTGGCCGAGGACAACGATCTGAACGCCGAGATCGCGGCGGCTTTGCTTGAAATGCAGGGCGTGTCGGTGGACCGGGCGGCGGACGGGCGCGAGGCGATCGACCTGTTCGAGGCTTCGAAAACGGGAACGTACGATTTCGTGCTCATGGACGTGAGGATGCCGGTGCTCGACGGGCTGGCCGCCGCGCGCGCCATCCGGTCGCTTGACCGTGCCGACGCGCGAACCGTTCCCATCGTCGCCTTGACCGCCAACACGTTCCAGGAGGATCGGGAGGAGGCGCGCGCCGCCGGCATGGACGGTTTCGTGCCCAAGCCGTTCGACGCCAACCAGCTCTACGATGCGCTGCGCGTCTTCCTGAGCCGATAGGCATGCTTCGGTCCTGCGATTGCGCCTTGCACGCTGCGGCTCGCTTTGCAATAATGGGGAATTAGGTCAACGGAAGTTGCTAAGGCGCGCTCGCTTGAATCCGGGGTCTTGCGAAGGCGCGCTTCACCGTTAAAAGGGGATATCGTGAAAGCAATCCTGCAAGGGAGCTACCTGCGCGTGTTCGCTGCCGTGTTCGCGGTCGTGGCGCTTGCGACGGGCGCGGTGTGCGCGATCACGCTCGTGCGCGGCGAGCAGGTGGTCATGGAGGAGACCGAAAGCTACCTTGCCGAGCTGTCCCAGCAAACCACGTACAAGATCAACCAGCGCATGAGCTTCAACGTGGAGCTTCTCGAGCATCTTGGCCGGCAGCTCAGCGTGGTCGACGGCGACGACGAAAGCCGCGCGGCCCTTACGGAGACGTTGGTCGACGGCGGGCCCTTCAGCTGGGTCGGGTACGCCGACCGAAGCGGGACCTTGACCGTTCCCGGCGCAGGCGCGGTCGACGCGCAAGGGTTCCGCGTGGTCATGGACGCAATCGAAGGGCAGGCTGGCGTCGAAGGCGATCTGGTCGAGGTGCCCGAGTTCAGCCCGGGCAAGGGCGCGCTGTACGCGGTTCCGGCCGTCGGCCCCAATGGCCTGGGGGCCGTGGTAGGATGGGTTGCTCACGATTCGATGAAGCTGCTCTACAACACCGATACGGCCGACGGCGTGGGATTCGCCCATATCGTGTCGTCGGACGGGGATTTCATCTTGCGTTCCGAGAATGCGAACTCGCTCGGGGAGGACCGCAACTTCTTCGACGGCCTGCGCAACGAGGCCGTGGCATCCGAAGACGATATCGCTCGCATGGCGCAGGACATGCAGCGGGGGATGAGCGGTTGCTTGGGCTACACGGTGGACGGCCAGCTGCGCGAAGTGAACTACTACCCGCTCGATCTGGGAGGCTGGTACGCCATCTCGGTGGTTCCGCCTTCGCTGTACGCCACGTCCGTTTCGGATTATTCGACCTTGGCCATCATTGGAACGACGGTCTTGGCCCTGGTTTCCTTCGGCGCGTTCGGGGGCTGCCTGGCTTGGGCCACATCGCGCAAGAACCGCGAGATCAGCAGGCTGGCGTTCGTCGACCCGGTGACGGGCGGGCATACGGTTGCGCGGTTCGACATGCTGGTGACCGAGCGCATCAAGGATCGGTCGCCGTTTTCTTTGGTCGCGCTTGACATAGAGGACTTCCGCCTGGTCAACGACAGCTTCGGCAAAGCTCGCGGCGACGAGCTTCTGCGGTACCTGCACAAGGCCATTGCGGACGGCCTGCGCGAGGGCGAAGCCTCCGCTCGCGTGACGGCCGACCTGTTCAACGTCATGCTCGACGACACCGATCCGGAGCTTGTGCGCGCATGGCTCCACGAGCTGGCCGAGCGCCTCAACGCGTTCAACCGCGAGAACAACGCGCCGTACTTCGTCAAGCTCAACTGCGGGGCATGCGCCGTCGAGTGGCCGTGCGACATCGTCACCATCAGGGACCGGGCGAACACTGCCCGCAAAACCTCTGCTGCGGCGGGCGGGCACCTGTGCCGCTGCTCGTTTTTCAGCGACGTGGATCACGAACGGCTGATCCGCGAGAAAGAAATGGAAAACGAGATGGACCGAGCGCTCGAGCGCGGCGAGTTCATCTTGTTCCTGCAGCCCAAGATATGCCTGGAGTCGGGGCGGACCATCGGGGCCGAGGCGCTGGTTCGCTGGGATTCGCCGAAGCGCGGCCTGCTGCCTCCGGGCGAGTTCATTCCCTTCTTCGAGCGAAACGGCTTCGTGATAAAGATCGACCTTGCCGTGTTCGAGCAGTCGTGCAAGCTGATCCGCTCGTGGATCGATGCGGGCATCGAGCCTTTGCCGCTTTCGGTGAACCTGTCGCCGCTGCACCTGCACGACGATCGCTTCCTGGACGCGTTCGAGGAGATCCGCAAGCGCTACGACGTCCCTGCCGAGCTTTTGGAGTTCGAGCTTACCGAAAGCGTGGCGTTCGAGAGCCTTGACCTTCTGCGCGAAACCGTCCTGGGCATCCACTCCTTGGGTTTTCGCTGCTCGATGGACGATTTCGGCAGCGGGTACTCGTCGCTGAACGTCTTGAAGGACATTCCCGTCGACACGCTCAAGATCGACCGGCAGTTCTTCCTGGGCGACGAAAGCCGCTCCGAAGTGGTGGTGGGGTCGGTTATCGACTTGGCCAAGAAGCTCAACATGGGAACCATCGCCGAGGGCGTCGAGACCATTCCCCAAGTGGAGTTCTTGCGCAGTACCGAATGCGACGCCGTGCAGGGCTACGTGTTCTCCGCGCCGGTTCCCGTGGACCTGTTCGAGAAGATGACGTTCGGGCGCACGGGGTCGACGGGAGCGTCGGACGACGATGGCCCTGATCGTCCCGCGCGCTAGTTTGGTTGCGATTCGCCGACGTTTCTTGCTAAGCGCCAACACCTTGTGATATAGTGTTCGGCTGTATCTTTGCGCCTAGAGCGTGCATGTCTTCATGCCCTGTGCGCCATCCTGTTGGAAAGGAAGATCACGTGGCCCAAGCCTCTAAGAAACAGCCGGTACAAGCGAATGACCAAGCGAAAGCCCCGATTGAATCTGAGGAGATGCTTGACGACGACGCGCTCGACGTCGAACCGGACGTAAGCGCTACCGATACGCTCGAAGACGACAAACTCGAAACGCCCCTGTCCGAAGACGGCGAAGAGGACGAGGACCTGCTTGCGGGCATTCCCGAAGAAGAGCTCAAGGCCGTCAGCGAAGTGCAGCTGCCGAAGGTGGGGGCCAAGAGCGGCCGCGTTCGCTCGTCGGTGCGCAAGCGCAACGCCGATGCGTCCGTGACCATGCTCACCGGCGACCCCGTGCGCATGTACCTCAAGGAAATCGGCAAGGTCCCGCTGCTCAACGCAGCCGAAGAGATCGACCTGGCCATGAAGATCGAGGCCGGCGTCGCTGCAAGCGAAGAGCTGGACAAGGCCGAAGACGAGGGCATCGAGCTCGAGCGCCGCGAGAAGCGCCGTCTCGGCCGCATCGAGCAGGTGGGCTTGGACGCCAAGCAGCAGCTCATCGAGGCGAACTTGCGCCTGGTCGTGTCCATTGCGAAGCGCTACGTCGGTCGCGGCATGCTGTTCCTGGACCTGATCCAGGAAGGCAACCTGGGCCTGATCCGCGCGGTCGAGAAGTTCGACTACACGAAGGGCTTCAAGTTCTCCACGTACGCCACGTGGTGGATCCGCCAGGCTATCACGCGCGCCATCGCCGACCAGGCGCGCACCATCCGCATTCCGGTGCACATGGTCGAGACCATCAACAAGCTGGTCCGCATTCAGCGCCAGCTTCTGCAAGAGCTCGGGCGCGAGCCAACGCCGGAGGAGATCGGCAAGGAGATGGGCCTGCCCGCCGAGCGCGTGCGCGAGATCCAGAAGATCTCGCAGGAGCCCGTGAGCCTGGAAACTCCCATCGGCGAAGAGGAAGATTCCCAGCTGGGCGACTTCATCGAGGACGACGCCGCCGTGGTGCCGCCCGACGCTGCATCGTTCAGCATGCTGCAGGAGCAGCTGTCGAAGGTGCTCGACGGGCTGGCGGAGCGCGAGCGCAAGGTCATCGCTTTGCGCTTCGGGCTGGAAGACGGCCATCCTCGCACGCTCGAGGAGGTCGGACGCGAGTTCGGCGTTACGCGCGAGCGCATTCGCCAGATCGAGAGCAAGACGCTGGCGAAGCTGCGCCATCCGTCCCGCTCCTCGAAGCTCAAGGATTACCTGGAAGACTAAGGGCTCGAACGGCTTGAACGCCGTCCGAGCCGTTCGACGCCGTAGCGCGGACCGGTTTTGCCGACGAGGCCCCGCGATGTCCGAGTTTTCGCCTTGTTGCCCTTCCCGCATGTCGCACGGCATGCGGGCTGCGGGGCGGAAGGCGACGGGCGTCGCGGGGCCTCTTTGCCGGCGCGCTGCTCCAACCTGCGATTTTACGATGGGACGTCACGTATGGAAAAATACAACCTCGAGTTGTTCGCAAGCTGCCTTTCCGGATTGGAAAAGCCGCTGGCCGACGAGCTGAAGTCGCTTGGAGCTAAGCGCGTGCGCCCCCTTGGCGGGGGCGTTGCCTTTTTCTGCGATATGCGCGGCGCGCTCAAAGCGTGCTTGTGGTCGCGGCTCGCCTCGCGCGTGACGCTCGTGGTCGGTCGCGTGAACGCATCCGATGCCAACCTGCTGTACGAGGGCGCGCGTCGCTTGCCGTGGGAGCGGGTCATCGCTTCGGGGGCGAGCATGGCCGTGCAGGCGCACGGCATGAACGACCAGCTGCGCAATACCCGCTTTACCGCGCTCAAGGTGAAGGACGCGGTGTGCGATCGCTTGCGCGAGATGCGCGGCGAGCGTCCCGATGTGGACACCGATCAGCCCGACGTCGTGCTCGACGTGCGTATTCGCGAAGGGCGAGCGACTATTTCGCTCGATTTGTCGGGAGAATCCCTGTATCGACGCACGTACTTGACGGCCGACGACGGGCCGGACGCTCCTTTGGAGTGCGCGCAGGCTGCGGGCCTGCTGGCCTTGGCCGGCTGGCACGACATAGCGGCATCGGGCGCTGCATGCGTCGATCCGACGTGCTCGGACGGCTCGCTCGTCATCGAGGCCGCGTCGGTCGCATGCGACCTCGCGCCCGGCCTTGCTCGCTCGCGCTGGGGGTTCTTCGACTGGGCGGAGGCGGACGAGGATGCGTGGGGCGATCTTCTTGCCGAGGCCGACGAGCGCTTCGAAGCGGGGCTGGCGCGCGTGGCGGCGTACGATACGCAGGATCCTTCGGCGCCGCCCGATTTGGCGTACGTGCGCTTCGCCGGGGCGACCACGTCGTCGCCCGCTATCGCGCGCGCCCGTCAGCGCGCTAAGCGCGCAGGGCTGCGCCAGGTTGTGAGCATCGAGTTGGGCGATGCCCAAAGCGCTCCCGACCTGGTGGAACGCGTGGGATCGGCGGCGGCGCGCGCACTGCGCGAAGCGATGGCCGACAGCGGCGCGGACGGCATGCAGGCTTCCGGGTTCTTGGTGGCAAGCGTGCTGCCCACCGGCGATCGCGCGCAATCGGAGGCGCGGCAGCAGGCCGAATCGGCCGCCTTCTCGCGCGCGTCTTCGGCGGCGGGTTCGGGCGCGACGTTCGCAGTGGCGGGCGGCGAGGGCATCGAGTCCCGGTTCGGCGTGGAGCCTTTCGAGCGGACGACGCTCGGCGCGGGCCGGGTGTCGGTCGAGGTGCTCGTGTTCGACGAGCCCCCGGTGGAGCCCGTGATCGTGACGGTGCCCGACTCCGCAGGCGGGGCCGAGCATCGCGTCGAGGTGTTCGAGTCCGCGTCCGAGCAGTTCGCTTCGCGTCTTCGCAAGGTGGCGAAAGAGCGTCGCAAATGGGCGAAGCGCGAGGGCGTGTCGTGCTATCGCATCTACGATGCCGACCTGCCCGACTACGCGGTCGCCATCGACCTGTACACGGGCGCGGGCCAGGCGTCGGGCAACACGTATGTGCATATAGCCGAATACGCTGCGCCCTCCACGATCGATCCCTCGAAGGCGCAACGGCGCTTCGACGACGTTCTGTCCCTGGCTCCCGTGGTGCTGGGCGTGCGTCCCGACCACGTGTTCTCGAAGGTTCGCTGCCGCGACAAGGGGGGCAGCCAGTACCGCGGGGCGGGAAGGCGCTCGTACGTGACCCACGTACAGGAGGACGGGTACCTGCTCGAAGTCGATCTGTCCGGCTATTTGGATACGGGCATGTTCCTGGATCATCGCCTGACGCGCGAGCTGGTGGGCGCGCGGGCCGCGGGCAAACGGTTCCTCAACCTGTTCGCGTACACGGGCACGGCTACCGTGCACGCTGCGGGCGGGCAGGCGGAGTCCACGTGCACGGTCGACCTTTCCCAAACGTACCTGGATTGGGCCGCGCGCAACATGGAGCAGAACGGCTTTACGGGCGAAGCGCATGCGTTCGAGCGTGCGGACGTCATGACGTGGATAACGGAGTGCCGCCGCACGCCGCGCAGGTTCGATTTGATCTTCGTCGATCCGCCCACGTTCTCGAATTCCAAGGCCATGGGCAAGCGCACGTGGGACGTCCAGCGCGATCATGTGGAGCTGCTTATCGGCGTGACCCGCCTGCTGGCCGAAGAGGGCGAGGCCGTGTTCTCGTGCAACCTGCGCAATTTCAAGCCCGACGAGGAGGCGCTTGCGAAGTACGGCGTGATCATCGAGGACATCACCGCGCAAACCATCCCGCACGACTTCGAGCGCAACCCGCGCATCCACAAGTGCTACCTGGTGCGCCGCGCGTAACGGCGCCGCTCGCATTGCTCGCTTGCAGCCGCTTGCCCACTCGGCAAGCGGCTTTTTTGCGCGGTGGGGAAGGGACGGGTCGGGCGGTTGCGCGCGCTACCGCCCGGTTCGATGCTGCGGCGCTTCTTCGAGCACCGTGTCGGATAGCCCGATGGCCCATAGCATGTAGGCGTTCATGATGCGGGGCGAAGCTTCCGCCAGCGCGGTGGAGCCGCTTGCGGCGGCCACGGCAAGGGGGTCGGACGCTTCGCGGGGCAGGTAGCGTTCGCGGGGCGCAAAGCCATGCTGCTTGGCGATGAGCAGCGTGGGAAACGTGCGCCCCGCGTTGCCGTACATGGTGACGCGGTTGTTGTAGAGTCCTTTGCAGGTTGTCATACGGTCTTCCAGTTCCCCCAGCTCCTCCAGGAGAAGCGCGAAGGGCGTGCGCTCGAACAGGGCGGGTGCTCGCCCTTCGATAAGGTCGAGCAGGTTGCGATGCGCCACGCAGAGCGCATCGTCGGCTTCTGCGGCGCGCGTCGGGTCTTCGGCGGCCTGCGCATCGGCAAAGGCGCGCTCGACGGCTTGCAGGGCGAAGGGGTCGTCCACGCCGTTTGCCCGTGCGGCGTCGGCTATCCGCGCCATGACGTCGTTTCGGCTGCGGCGGGTCGCTTGCAGCTGCTCCCACATGGCGTCCGACTCTCGACCAAGGCTGGCAAGGTTGCGCGCCAGGATGGTCATGACGGCGAAGGCGCCGGCAAGTAAGAAGGCGATGGGATAAGCAACGTCAAGGCGTGCTCCTTCGGTTGGAGGGCCGCAGCGGAAACCGTCTTTATTGTAGGGTCGCTCGACTGCTTTGTTCCATACCGCAGGAAGTATGGTTTCGGGTGCACGCCTCCCTCGGAAGGTGGTAGAGGCATGCGTGCAGCGCCGCGTTTGCGGGCTACTTCGGACGCTGCGCTGGGAAGGGGGAGCGGGTGGGCGTGCGGCAGCCTCTGGATGGGCGGCTTCATGCGGGCATGGAAAAGGCTGCACCGAAACCGATGCAGCCTTTGCGTGTTTGCTGGTGGGCCCAGCAGGGCTCGAACCTGCAACCAAGGGATTATGAGTCCCCTGCTCCACCATTGAGCTATAGGCCCGTAAAGCGTCCCGCTATTCTATCCCAAAATGCTCGCTTGTGCAAAGAGGGAAACGGGTAGTTTGCGCAAGCCGCTTAGAATCCTTGCCGCGAATCCTCGCAAACCCGTCGGCAACGCTATTCTCAAAAAATTGAAAATAGGGGCTTGCGCGCGCCTAAAACTACCGGTACAATATTTCAGCGTTGCGAACGAAGCAACAAGCACGGTCGCTTGGCTCAGCGGGAGAGCATCGCCTTCACACGGCGGGGGTCACAGGTTCAAATCCTGTAGCGACCACCATGAATTCAAAAGCCTTCCTTCGGGAAGGCTTTTCGCTGTCCTAGGCGTTCAACGTGAATTTCCAAGCGCAGTTGCAGGTGCTGTCCACAATGTTGGGGAAGCAGCTCAGGCATTCGCAAACGATGCGGTCGTCGATGGCGGTTGCGAACACCGCATACTCCACCACTCCCACGTTCTTGCACGGATGGAACCCCATGCCCTTTCGCTCGCGGGCGTTCTGCACGCGGCAATCGACGATGCGGTACGTCAGTTCGTTGCCGTTCACGGTTATCTCGTCGACGTTCGCGGCCGATTGGCAGCGCAGCGAAAGCGCCTTCGCCAGCCCTTCGATGCCCGGATGCTCGTCCAGTCCGAGAAATGCCTTGATGCGGCGGCCCTCCGAAACGCTGAACCGTCGCCATGCTTCCACGTCATGGTGCATGGCTGCGTCCATGTCGTCGTTCTTCTCGATCGATTGGAACCACGTTCCGTCGAGCGCGATCAGGTTCTTCGCGTATATCTCGAGCAGTTCGAGCAGCTCTTCTTTCGTCAGGTTTTTCAGCGCGTCGTTCATGAATCCTCCTCAGGGTGCGATACGGTTCACGATTATAGCGCGCGGCAAAGCGGCCCGATGTGCCGTGCGCACCCCAAAACGGCTATACTGTTGCGATGCGCGTGCGATTCAAGGCTTGGCCGTCAACGCATGCGCGGCGCCCGGCTTGGCTCGCGGTGCCGAACGGTCCGACACAACGATTTCGCGATAGGAACATCATGAGCACCGATAGCTTTGAAGCCAGCAAGAAGCGCAGCGACGAGATCCGCGCAGATCTGCCCGTCCATCCCGAGAACTACACCATGCTCACCGGCGACCGTCCGACCGGCCGCTTGCACCTGGGCCATTACTTCGGCACCATTCGCGAGCGCGTGGCTCTGCAGAACCTGGGCGTGACGACGCGCGTCATCATCGCCGACTATCAGGTGATCACCGACCGCGACACCACCGAGCATATTCGCGACAACGTGTACAACATGGTGATCGACTACCTGGCATGCGGCCTCGACCCGGCGAAGACCATGATCTTCACGCACTCGGCCGTTCCCGCGCTCAACCAGCTGATGCTTCCGTTCCTCTCGCTCGTGACCGAAGCCGAGCTGCAGCGCAACCCCACGGTGAAGTCCGAAATGGAGGCTTCCGGCCACGCGCTCACCGGCCTTCTGCTTACGTATCCCGTGCATCAGGCGTGCGACATCCTGTTCTGCAAGGGCAACATCGTGCCGGTGGGCAAGGACCAGCTGCCGCACATCGAGCAGACGCGCTTGATCGCCCGCCGTTTCAACGAACGGTTCGGCCAGGTGTTCCCCGAGCCCGAGGGCGTGCTCAACGACGCCGTGGAGATTCCCGGCCTTGACGGGCGCAAGATGTCGAAGAGCTACGGCAACGCCATCAGCCTGTCGCTTACCGACGAAGAGACGGCGAAGCTCATCAAGAAGTCCAAGACCGACGCCGACCGCGTTATCACGTACGACAAGGAGAACCGCCCCGGCGTGTCCGCGCTGCTGACGACGGCCGCGCTTTGCACGGGCCGCACCGAGCTCGAGATTGCCGCCGAAATCGGCGACGGGGGATCGGGAGCGCTCAAGAAGTACGTGACCGAAAGCGTGAACGGCTTCTTGGCTCCCATTCGCGAACGCCGTCAAGAGCTCATGCAGGACATGGACTACATCAAGGACGTCTTGCACGACGGGAACCGTCAGGCGAACGAAATTGCCGAGGCCACGCTTGCGCAAGTGCGCGAAACGATGGGCATGGTGTACTAACGCACCAGGTAGATTGCTGGAACCGGCGCTGCGGAGAACAATTTTCGGGCACGTGCCCAAATTTTGAAAAAACGGTCTTGCGCAAAGTTTTGGTTCCGGTATAATACTTACTCGCGCAACGGAGCGCTCCTCATTCCTCGGTAGCTCAACGGCAGAGCATCCGGCTGTTAACCGGAGGGTTGTAGGTTCGAATCCTACCCGGGGAGCCATGAAACGCCAGGCCGCCAGTCAAACGACTGGCGGCCTTTTTTTGATGTGATGCGGACGGCGCTTGTCCAGGGTCCTTCCCGATCTTCGCAGCGCGATCTCAGCGCAGCTTCTTCTCGGCTTGCACGATAGTCTGCTCGTAGTGTTCTATCTTGTAGTCAAGGCGGTCGAGGCCTGCCTGCATTTCGGCGATGCGCTTCCGCACCAGGTCTCGCTGCTCTTCGAGCAGCGCCTTGCGCGCCGCAATCGTGTCGTCGCCTTGCTCGAACAGGCGCATGTACTCGATGAGCGCTTCAATGGACACGCCCGCTTTGCGCATGCACTTGACGAATTGCACCCGCGCGCAATCCTGGTCGCTGTAGTCCCGTATGCCGCTTGCGTTGCGCGTTATGTTGGAAAGCAGCCCGATGCGCTCGTAGTAGCGCAACGTGTCGGCTGAAAGGTCGTATAGCTTGCTTACTTCGGCTATCTTCATGAAGGATCCTTTCGTCTTGCGGCTTGCATGCGCATGCCGTCTTGCATTGAAGCACGTGGAGTGCGCTCCAAGTCAAGTTTTTAGGCAAGGGATCCTGACGTTTGGTCCCGGTCGGCTCTTCGGGCGGGGCTTCGCTCGAGGCTATTCGTAGAACGTGCGGGCGATGAACGTGACCACGATGATGAAGGCCGCGGCGAAAAGCGAGCCGATCGTGGCGGTTTCGGCCCGACGGAGAATGAGCGACTTCTCGTCGGCATGGATGTCCGACACGCGCGTGTTGGGGTTCATAGTCATGGCGATCGCCCTCCTTGTCGACGTGGTTTCGTTCGGCTTCAGTATAGGCGTTGGCTCGCGATCCAGGAAGCGCATCGCCGTAAACGGCATCTTCGGTTATCATAGACGGTTGGCGTTCGCGATGAGCGCGCGCCGTTTTTTGCCAGCACGAGAACCGAAGGCGCGTTCGCATTATGATCATGCAGCTTGAGCACATATCGAAATCGTTCGGGGGGCGTCAGCTTTTCCATGACGTGACGTTTCGCTTGGAGGAATACGAGCGCTTGGCGCTTGTCGGCCCGAACGGGGCGGGCAAGACCACGCTTTTGAACATCGTCTCCGGTCAGGAGGACGCCGACGAGGGGCGCGTTTTGTTTGCGAAGGGCGCGCGCGTCGGCTACCTGGAGCAGGAGGCCATCGAGATGGAGGATCGCTCCATTTTCGAAGAGGTCATGTCCTCGCAGGTGGAAGTGCTCGAAGCGGAGCGCCGGCTGCACAAGCTGGAGGCCGAGCTGGGCGACAATCCGACCGATCAGCAGCTGGCGGCCGCCGGACGCGCCCGCGATGCCTACGAGGTGCTGGGCGGCTACACCATCGAGGCGAAAGTGCGCAGCGTGCTTTTCGGCCTGGGCTTCAAAGAGGCGGATCTTGCTCGCTCCACCACCGAGTTCTCCGGCGGTTGGCAGATGCGCATCGCGTTGGCGAAGCTGCTCATCCGCAACCCCGAGGTGCTGCTGCTCGACGAGCCCACCAACCACCTTGACCTGGAGAGCGTCAAGTGGCTAGAGGGTTTTCTGCGCGGCTACGCCGGGACCGTCGTCGTGGTCAGCCACGACCGCGCGTTCATGGACAACATGGTCGATCGCGTTGCCGAAGTGGACAACGGGCAGGTGAACATCTACAAGGGCAACTACTCCGCCTATCTCAAGTCGCGCGAAGAGCGGCTCGAGCGCCTGCGCGCCGAGGCGGCGAAGCAGGCCGAGGAGATCGCCCACATGGAGGCGTTCATCGAGAAGTTCCGCTACAAGCCCACCAAGGCCAAGCAGGTGCAGGATCGCGTCAAGAAGCTTGAGAAGATCAAGCGCATCGAACTTCCCGAAGAGAAGAAGACCGTCAAGTTCAACTTCAAGCAGCCGCCGCGCACGGGCGACGAGGTGGTGCGCGCTCGCGGCCTCGTGAAGCGCTACGGCAGCAAGACCGTTTACGACGGCTTCGACTTCACCATGTACCGGGGCGACAAGATTGCCCTGGTGGGACCCAACGGCGCGGGCAAGTCGACGTTGCTGAAGATGATCGCGGGGGCCACCAGTCCCGATGCGGGCAGCATCGACTACGGCGTTCACGTTTCCAAAACCTATTACGCCCAGCACCAGCTTGACGAGCTGCATCCCGGCAACACGGTGTTCGAAGAGCTCGACCACGTGGCTCCGGGCTGGTCGATATCGCAGGTTCGCACGCTGCTCGGCGCGTTCCTGTTCACGGGCGACGCGGTGGATAAAAAGGTGAGCGTGTTGTCGGGTGGCGAGAAGAGCCGCCTGGCTTTGGCGAAGATGCTGGTGGCGCCGCGCCCGCTCCTCTGTCTGGACGAGCCGACGAACCACCTGGACATTGCCAGTGCCGACATCCTGGAGCAAGCTCTGAAAACCTTCGAGGGCACCATCTTGTTCATCACCCACGACCGGCACTTGATTCGGGGCGTGGCGAACCGCATCGTGGAGATCGAGCCGGGCAAGGTGACGAGCTACGACGGCGACTACGACTACTACCTGTTCAAGAGCGGTCAGTTGGACGGCCCGGCGCCAGAGGACCGTTCGCTGGTCGACGAGGTGATGGGCGAGGACGCGCCGCGAGGGAAGGGCGCTCAGAAGGGAAAGGGCGGCTCTCATGCGGCGTCCGGCGCCGAGCATCGGCCGGACAAGGCGGGTTCCGCGTCCGGTGCCGCGCAGACCGAGCTTACGGCGCCGCGCGCGAGCGCGCCGAAGTCCAAGGAGCAGAAGCGCCGCGAGGCGGAGGCGCGCAACCGCGCGTACGCCGCGCTCAAGAACCACCGCAAGCGCATAGCCGAGCTGGACAAGCAGATGGAGCGCGACAACGCGCGCATGGCCGAACTGCTCGAACTCATGGCCGACCCGGGCTTCTACGTGAACGAGGACGCTTCCTCGGACGCCGTGGCCGAGCACGCCAAGCTCAAGCAGCGCCTTGCCGCCGCCGAGGAGGAGTGGTTCCTGCTCACCGAGGAGCTGGAAGAGGAAATGGCGAAACAGGCGGAGGCGCTGTGAGCGAGCAGCTGAACATCGTGCTCGTGGAGCCCGAGATCCCGCAGAACACCGGCAACATCGCCCGCACGTGCGCATGTGTGGGCGCGCGCCTGCACCTGGTGGAGCCGATGGGCTTTCGCTTGACGCAGAAGAACCTGTCGCGTGCCGGATGCGACTACTGGGACGAGGTGGACATCGTGCGCTGGGCGTGCGCCGATGCGTTTTTCGAGGCGCACGGAAACGACGAGCTGCATCTGTTCACGGGGCAGGCGCGCCGCAGCTTCGCCGAGGCTTCGTACGGCGAGGGCGCCTTTCTCGTGTTCGGTCGCGAAAGCCGCGGGCTCGACCTGCGCTTCATCGAGGCTTACGCAGGCCGCTGCGTTCGGATCCCCATGCGCGAGGGGCTGCGCAGCTTGAACCTGAGCAACGCCGTAGCCGTGGCCTCCTACGAGGCCCTGCGCCAGCAAGGGTATCCGGGGCTGGGCTAGCTTGTCCTTTGGCATCGGGCCTGAAGCGGCCGAAGCGTATCCGCCTCTGCCGTCCGGGAGCCTATTCGCCGCTTTAGCGGGATAAAGCGGCCTGTGCGCGCTGCGAGCGTGTATACTGGGCCGCATTGTCTGAAAGAACGTCAAGGAGGTCCCCATGGCTCGTGTGTACAATTTCTCGGCCGGTCCGGCGGTTCTGCCGGAGGAAGTGCTTGCCGAGGCGGCATCCGAAATGCTCGACTACCAGGGCAGCGGCATGTCCGTCATGGAGATGAGCCATCGTTCCAAGCCGTTCGCGTCCATCATCGAAACGGCCGAGCAGGATCTGCGCGACCTCATGGGCATCCCCGACAACTACCGCGTGCTGTTCTTGCAGGGCGGCGCGTCCACGCAGTTCGCCATGATTCCCATGAACCTGATGCGCAACAAGGTCGCCGACTACGTGGTAAGCGGCTCTTGGTCGAAGAAGGCATGGAAGGAAGCGAAGCTCTACGGCGACGCGCGCTGCATCGCCAACAGCGACGACGAGAACTTCAGCTACGTGCCCGACGTGAAGAAGCTCGAGATCTCCGAAGACGCCGACTACGTCTACATCTGCCAGAACGAGACCATCTACGGCACCGTGTACCACGAGCTGCCCGACACGCAGGGAAAGCCGCTTGTGGCCGACGTGTCCTCGTGCTTCTTGTCCGAGCCCGTCAACGTGTCCGATTACGGCTTGATCTACGGCGGCGTGCAGAAGAACGTCGGCCCGGCCGGTGTGACCATCGTTATCATCCGTGAAGACCTGATCAGCGACGACGTGTTCCCCGGAACGCCCACCATGCTGCGCTACGACACGCACGCTGACGCGAAGAGCCTGTACAACACGCCGCCGTGCTACGGCATCTACATGTGCGGGAAGGTGTTCAAGTGGCTGAAGGCCCAGGGCGGCCTGGAGGCCATGAAGGAGCGCAACGTGGAGAAGGCGCAGCTCCTTTACGATTACCTGGATCAGAGCGCGCTCTTCAGCGGCACGGCGCGCAAGGAGGACCGTTCCATCATGAACGTGCCGTTCGTGACCGGTAACGACGAGCTGGACGCCAAGTTCGTGGCCGAAGCCAAGAAGGCCGGCATCGAGAGCATCAAGGGCCACCGCAGCGTCGGCGGCATGCGCGCGAGCATCTACAACGCCATGCCTCGCGAGGGCGTGGAGGCGCTCGTCGCCTTCATGAAGCAGTTCGAAGCCGACAACGCGTAGTCTCCTACGCGTTGCTCGATGAACCCGAAGGGGCCGCGGTTGAGTCGCGGCCCCTTTTTCGCGTGCAGGATTGGCCTGCACGCGGTGCAGGTTAACAGCGGACATGCGTTTTTGGCAGAGATTAGGAGGTTTGTGGCTCCTGAACGCGAGATATTCCATTTATAGCGAACAAGTGATCGCATAATGCCTGGTCGCAGATTTCATCTTCCCTTTTCGTGCGCGACGTCACGAGCCAAAAGCCGCAAACCTCGGAATCTCTGCCATTTTCGAGCCCTTCGCGGGCAGGTTGCGGTAGCGCCTCGGGTTTTTGGGCGCATGAGTTCTCCAAGAAAACTGCCGCACCCTTCCTGTGGCAGAGAGCGGGCTGCCGAATGCAGGTTTCGGCAGCGCCTTGTCGGCAAAAGGCATGGCCGCGTTTTGGGATGCAGCCGATTGGCGGCTTCGTGCGCTCGTGAAATTGTCACAGGGGGTCCCGATTCGCGCCCGCTTCCGCAGTGCGGCCGCCGCGAGGCGGCCCGCAACTACCACCCCGCCCCTATATCCGCCGTCCCGCCCGCGTCCGCGCGGGGATGGGCTCACTCCGCTTGATCGGTGAACAGGTCGATGATCTCCTGCTTCGAGTGCACTTCCAGTTTTGCATAGATGTTCTTGATATGTCCGCGAACGGTGTTGGGGGACAAGTACAGAGCCTCGCCGATGTACGTGCTGCTTCTTCCGCGAGCAAGTAGCAGCAGTATTTCCGACTCTCTATCCGTTAGCTTGCATCGAACGGAAATCTCTTGTCCCGTCGCGCAAAACGAGCCGTTCTCGGTAGAAGAAGGTGCGCTTCCTTCCGCATCGTTGCTGCTGGTCGTTGTGGCGGAGCGTTTTCTGATGCGCAGCATGAACAACAGCGCAAGGGAAAGGAGGTATACGGCGATGCAAAACACGAGCATGGTCTTGAACGGCGGGTTTATGTCCAGTCCCGCTATGGCCGAGCCGCCCACGATCCCCAGCATCGATGCCAGTCGAATAAGCACGACCGACGTTCCCATAAACACGTACGGGTTCAACCGGCTTTCGTGAGACTCGCGGACGATCAGGAACATGACGCTCGTCGATATCAGGCTATGGCCGGCTACGAACGCGGCGCTTACGAAGTAGCCGTATTGGAAGTTCGCGAACGGCCACACAATCAGCACTCCGGTCAGAAGAGGGAAGAGCGCGCGGTACGCGCGCGACGCGCTGAACGTCTTGGGGAATCCGTACGCCATGACAAAGAAAGCGACCGATGCGGCGATGACTCCCAAGGAGGAGGCAAGGGACGATCCTTCGAAGTTGTAATGTTGCACAACCATGAACCCGTTGATGATTCCGACGGTGCATCCCAGCACCAAGAGCGACAGCAATCCCTCCCCGATCGAGAGAAATCCCTTCAGGTACGAGCGCGTCGCGTTGGTTCCAAGCTGCGACGCCGATCCGCGGGAAGGCTCGTTTTGCGGCACCGCGTTCGCTTCGCATTTCGCCTTTCGGCAAAGGGCCACGTTTGCTAGCAGCAAAACCAGAACGGCGATCAGGATGACAGGGGAGGGGGCGTGCCGGAGAGCGTAGGAAACCAAAGATGCAAGCAGCATGGCGAAAGCAAGCGCCTTCATGCTGTCGGCGGGTTTCATGGTGGTGAACAGTTCTACCCAGGCCAGGGTCAGCATGGCGGTGGAGATCCCTTGGGCCAGCGCAAGAACCAGAAGAGAGACCGCTGGATCCATCGTGGAAAAACCACCGGCAAACGAAAAGCAAGCTGCGGCTGCGAGAATCGCCGAGGGAACAACGATCGGCACGGACATTGCGGGCAGCCGCCCGCGCAGCGCAGCTATGACGATGAGGGTATCGGCCAGCAGCACGAACAGGGCCGACGCAACGCTGAAATCAAAGCCGGCAATAAGCACAGTGGTTGTGTCGGACGTTAGCACGGCCGTTGAATACAGGACCGATTGGGCCGCTTTGAATGCCGAGAATCCAAGGGCGCACCACATGACAAGAAGGTGGCGCTGTTTAGAACGCACGTCGTCCATCAACCGCTCCCCTCCCTGGTCGTGTTGTTGGATCGCGATTCATTGTGCGACAGGATCGAGCTCGTGCCAACCCTGTTTTGGCCGAAAAGGTTGGGCGAGGGCGTATTCAACCCAAAATGAGGGAGGGGCTGAGCGGCGGATTCGACCCAGAATGGGAGATGTGCGGGCTTCGAGGGCACTTTAACCTGAGTTTGTCGAAGGGCTGTGCGAGCTTGTTTTCGACAGACGAATTGGTGTGGTCAGGACGGCGGTTTGCAGACGAAGTGCTTCTCGCTCGGTCTTGATCGGAATGGAGGGCATCATGCAGCGGGGGATTTCACGACGCAGTTTCATTGGAAGCGCCGCCGTTGGAAGCGCGGTTTTGGCTTTGGGGGCATTGGCCGGCTGCGCTCCGCAGGCGGATCAAGGAGGCTCCAGCACGTCGGCTGCCTGGGATCAGGAGGTTGATCTTTTGGTGTGCGGTGCCGGCGGGTGTGGGTTGGCGTGTGCGGTAGAGGCGAAGGACAACGGAGCAGAAAACGTTCTTGTTATTGAAAAGGGCGATATGATCGGCGGCACTACGGCCATGTCTCAAGGCATGATCGCTGGCTACGATACCAAGTTTCAGAAAGAACAAGGCATCGAGTTGACGTTTGACCAGATGTACGCGAACCTGATGAACAATGCGTCGTATCGCCTGGATCCCGCGTTGACCAAAATCACCGTCGAGAATTGCGGTAAGACTATCGACTGGTTGGCAGATCGTGTGGGCGTCTCTTTCCTTGACAGGATAGACATTTACTACGGGCCGTTGCAGATGATGCATAACGTGGACGGCGCGGGCGGCGGTTTCGCGATTGCCTTCTCGGCTTGTCTTGACGATTTGGGCGTGCAGGTTGAGAAGGGCACGAAGCTGGTGGAAGTGCTTCTGGATGCCGAAGGGCGCGTTGAAGGCGCGGTTGTGGAGTCCAAGGGCAAGCAGCGGCGCATCAAGGCAAAGGCGGTTATGCTGGCAACGGGCGGGTTTGCCCACAATGCCGAGCTGGCTGCTCGGTTCGATCCCGAAAAAGCCGGCACTTTCGGCATAGGGCATCCTAACTGCGAAGGCGATGGCTTGGTGGCGGCATCAAATTCCGGAGCGCTTCTGTCGCACATAAACCATATGATGTGCATCCTCAAGGATTACACCATCATGAGCGAACACGAGGGAACCTCGGCCAGTGCGAATTTGAATGGGTTCACGAATCTCCCGAACATGATTTTAGTTGGCTCCGACGGCAATCGATTTGTTGACGAGACCAGCAAGGGGTACATGAGCCAAGATCTCAACAGCCCTATTTTCGACAAGATGCATCGTGACGGTGCGGGGTATGTGTGGGAGATATCCGACGAGGCCACGGTTGCAGCTGCTGGTGGCAAGGTGGTTCGCGGCGAAGGTCTTGAGTACGTGAAGGGCTCCGATGCCGCAGAGCTTGCGAAGAGCATGGGCGTCGATTCGACCGCCCTTGCCGCTACGATCGATGCATACAATGCCGCGGTTGACGCTGGCGTAGACAAGGAGTTTGGCGGCTTCCCCACGACTAAGCTGGTTGCGCCGTATGTGGCTGTTCCCGTGGTTCCGTGCGAAATCATTACGTATGGCGGCGTTGCTCGAAGCGAAAAAGCCGAGGTCCTGCGTGCTGACGGACAGATTATTCCCGGATTGTTCGTAGGTGGCGAGGCAAGCTGCAATTCCGCCTACATGGGATTCACGCTTTCCAATTGCTTTACCTGGGGGCGCATCGGCGGGCAGAGTGCCGCTTCGTATATTCAGAGCTAATTACCCTCCTCCCTCCCTTCAGCGAAAAGGTCTGCTTTTCCAGATCTTCTTCGCTGGGCAGCCGCGCACGCAGGTCGTGCGCGGCTGCTTTTTTGCGAACAGGTGCGCGTCCGCTGCCCACCCTCGTCCCCGTCCCAAGAAGCTTGGCGACGCTGCGAAACTGCTGGGTGCACGTCCGCTGCCCGCCCTCGTCCCCGTCCCCGCCCGCTTGCGTCCATCGTGGCGGTCGAAACCCCAGATGCATTTCTTTGGCCGAACGCCGACATAGTTCGATGCACGATCGTGTTATGGTTCAAGGCGACGATACGCCGCCCCCTCAAGGGCGCACGGTGCAGGGTGGAATCCATGCGCCCAGGTCATCGACATGTCGCGCGTGAAATTCGCATACGAGGAGGTTGCATGATGGATGACAGGCTGTTTCGCAAGGGCGCATGCGCGCTTGCGTTGGTTTTGACAACAGGCGCGGTCTTGGCGGCATGCTCGAACTCGAACGGCGGCGTTGTGTCTTCGTACGACGGCGTGGCAACGGTGCTGCAAGCCGCTCTTCCGCAAAAACCCGCTGCCGACGACTATGAAGCTCAGAGTAAAGTTCTCGAAGACAACAAACTTGACCAGGCGTTCCTCGATAACTTGAGCACGTTCTCCTACCGGAGCGCACCTGCCGTGTTTGCGGAGGCGTCCGAAGCAAACGAGAACTACTCGCCCGCAAGCCTTTACTACGCTCTGGCGATGACGCAAATGGGAGCCGCAGGCAGCACGCAGGACGAGATCGCGGCCTTGCTCGGTGCGGACAACGTCGACGTTACCGCGCAGCAGTGCGGTAATTTGCTGCGTCTGCTTGCCGCCGATCAATACTCGAACGTCAAGCTGGCCAACTCCGTATGGATGAGCCCCGACGCCGAATTCAACCAAGGGTTCGTCGACGTCATGCGCGATCAATTCTACGCATCGTTGTTCCAGACGGATTTCGGCACCCCCGAAGCGGACAAGGCGATGGGGCAATGGGTTGCCGATAACACCGAGGGAACGCTGGCTCCGCAGTTCAAAAGCGAGAGTCAGCAGCTGATTTCCCTGATCAACACTGTGTATTTCAAAAGCGAGTGGTCAAGGGCATTCGATGCCGAATCCGTTTCCCCCGAAACGTTCAACGCCGAAACCGGAAAAGTGACGGCGGATTTCATGGTTCAACGGCTTGACGGACCTCAGGAGATTCGCGCGACCGATACGTACACGCGCGCAAGCTTGGGCTTTGCGGACGGAAGCCAGATGACGTTCGTGCTCCCGGCGCAGGGCGTGCATGCTCGGGATTTGCTGGCCGATGCCGCTGCGCTCGAAGAGGCGTTCACGGCTGATTCGACTGGAGAAGCGTTCGTAACGTACCATGTTCCGAAGTTTAGTTTCGACAGCTCGTACGACTTGGTTTCATCGCTGAAAAAGCTTGGCGTGAACAGGGCTTTCAGCGATCAGGCGGATTTCTCGAACCTTACCGACATCCCGGCGTACGTATCAAGCGTGGCGCAGGAGGGCCACATCGGGCTTGACGAAAACGGCGTCGAAGCCAGCGCGTACACCAAGGTCGACATCATGGCCATGTCAGCCCTTCCGGATCCTGCGGTTGTGGGCGAACTGGATTTCAACCTGGATCGCCCGTTTTTGTACGAGATCAAATCCAAGCAAGGGGCGGTGCTGTTTCTGGGCATGTGCGGGGACCCTTCTGCAGGGAAGTAGCTCGCCAGTACGCAGGTGTACATAATTCGATACTGTGTTGTAAATAAGAATTTGTCTCATTAAGGGGCAACAATCCTTCCTACCCTGGTAAGATCGTCGCAACAAGACAGGTGATTCTCAACCAGAAAAGAAGGAGCCCTCCCATGACCGACCAGTTCGATACCACCAGGCTTACCAACGAAGTCGGAAACCCCGTCGCCGACAACAACCACACGCTGACCGCAGGAGAGCGCGGCCCCATGATGCTCCAGGACAACTGGATGATCGAGAAGTTGGCGCACTTCGATCGCGAGGTTATCCCCGAGAGGCGCATGCACGCGAAGGGGTCGGGCGCGTACGGCACGTTCAAGGTGACCGGCGACATCACGCGCTACACGAAGGCGAAGGTGTTCCAGCCCGGAGCCGAAACCGAGGTGTTCGTGCGCTTCTCGACAGTGGCGGGCGAGCGCGGCGCGGCCGATGCCGAACGCGATATTCGCGGCTTCGCCATGAAGTTCTACACGCCCGACGGCAACTGGGATCTCGTAGGCAACAACACCCCGGTGTTCTTCCTGCGCGATCCTAAGAAGTTCATCGACCTCAACCACGTGGTGAAGCGCGACCCGCACACCAACATGCACTCCGCCCAAAGCAACTGGGATTTCTGGTCCAGCTTGCCCGAAGCGCTGCACCAGGTGACCATCGTCATGTCGGATCGCGGCATCCCGGCCAGCTACCGCCACATGCACGGTTTCGGCAGTCATACGTTCAGCCTGATCAATGAGGAAAATCAGCGTGTGTGGGTGAAGTTCCACCTCAAGACCAACCAAGGCATCAAGAACCTCACCAACGAAGAAGCCGGCCAAATTATCGCAGGCGACCGCGAAAGCCACCAGCGCGACCTGTTCGGCGCTATCGAGCGCGGCGAGTTCCCCAGCTGGCGCTTCTGCGTTCAGATCATGGACGAAGCTACGGCGAAGAACTACAAGGAGAACCCGTTCGACATCACGAAGACGTGGAGCCAGAAGGAATTCCCGCTTATCGAAGTGGGCACGCTCGAGCTGAATCGCAACCCGCAGAACTACTTCGCCGAGGTGGAGCAAGCCGCGTTCGCGCCGACGCACTTGGTGCCGGGCATTGGACTGTCGCCCGACAAGCTGCTGCAGGGCCGCCTGTTCGCATACGGCGACGCGCAGCGCTACCGCCTGGGCGTCAACCACAACCACATTCCGGTGAACAAGCCGCGCTGCCCCTATGCCGAGTTCCACCGCGATGGAGCCATGCGCACGGACGGCAACTTCGGCAGCACGATTGGCTACGAGCCTAACAGTTACGGCCAATGGCAGCAGCAGGCGGACGCGGCCGAGCCGCCGATGGACCTGTTCGGGCCGATGGATGCATGGGATCCGGCGGACGACCCGACCGACGACACCTTCTATCAGCCGGGAGACTTGTATCGCCTGATGGAAGAGCCGCAGCGCGCCGTGCTGATCGCGAACACGGCGGCCGACATGAACGGCGTGACCGAGAACATTCGCTTGCGCCATGCGGCCCACTGCTACAAGGCCGATCCCGAGTACGGCGACCGTCTGGCCGACGCGCTGGGCGTGGACGTAGCTCGCGTGCACGAGTTGGCTGCGATGACGCACGAGGAACGCATGGCCGCTACCGGCCAGCAGGTTCCGGCTCGCAAGAAGGGCGGGGAAGCGCGCGCCTAGCTCCCAGTTCCTTCACCTTGCGCGCCCGAATGTTTCACGTGAAACATTCGTTCGCTATCAAGAGGGTTGATTCATACATTGCTTTCCCATATACGGCCGCTTCTGCTTGCTCCTTTGCAGAAGCGGCTCGTTTCGCGTGGCGTCGATAGGCAAGCCCGCAGGATCCCGATGCCGCTGCCGAGCTGCTTAGGCGATGACGCGCCTGCTTCGTCTGCTTCAAATATGCGCCGATCGGGGTATATTCGCACATTGCCTGCGCGCTTGCCTTACGCGTGCGGGGTCTTCTTGCTACTATGGCACCATCCGACTTCGCCTTTCACAGAGGGATGGACCACATGAGACGACTTTTTTCGCTCGTTTTGGCCGCAGTGCTTGCATGTTCGGCGGTCCCCGCGTTTGCCGATCCCCCTTCAGCGCCGAGCGATAACCCGATGGTCGGCATCGGCAGCGAAGCGCGTTCGATCGACGACCTGCTGCAGGCGGGCGATTATGCGCCTGGGCGCGTGCTCGCTCGTGTAACAAGCGAGTTCGCTCCCGTTGCTCCGCGCTCGAACTACTCGAACGATGCTGCTTCTTGGTCGGCGGAGTCGCTGTTCACGTACGAATCAGGCGCCTACGAGCCCGCGGCGCGCATGCTGTCGGAAAGCGAAACGCCTGCCGATCAGGTGATTCTTATTCAGTCCGATACCATGACGACCGAGGATCTCCTGCGTCAGTTGGCGGGGACTCCGGGAGTGGTGGCCGCCGAGCCCGATTACGTGCGCACGATCAGGGACCCCGAAAGCGCGCCTTCCGTCCGACCGGAGCCTTCCGCCGGCGCAGCGCGCGCCGCCGACTCTGCCGAGGCCGCGACCAACGACCCGCTGCTTGACCAGCAGTGGCAGCTGTCTTCCACCTCCGAGGCGCCGGGAGGTTCCAATGCGCGGACGCTGTGGCAGAAGCTGGGCATTCCCGAAAAGTCGTCCGAGTTGAAGAGCGTTGTGGTTGCCGTGGTCGATACGGGCGTGGACTACACGAACCCCGATCTTCAGGACGTCATGTGGAGCAACCCCGGAGACATCGGCTTGCCCGGCGAGAAGGGAAGCGCCGGCTACAACTTCGGCGACAACGTCGACGATCCCATGGATGTCGACGGGCATGGCACGCATGTGGCGGGCATCGTTGCGGCTGCGAACAATAACGCCGAAGGCGGTTCCGGAGTGGCGCCCAATGTCCGAATCATGGCGCTTCGCATCGCTAATGCAGCGGGGCAACTTCCCTCTTCGGCCCAGATAGGCGCCTATGACTACTTGAAGCGGGCGGCGCGCGGCGGCGTGCCGGTCGTGGCTGCGAACGATTCCTGGGGAGGTATGGGCGTCAGCGGTATTCTTGACAGCGTGATGGATGATGCGTATCGCAGCGCTAATGTCTTGTCGGTGTGCGCATCGGGGAACGAATCTCTCGATAACGACCGATCGCCCGGCAATCCTTCCGGTGGTTCTTCGGAGGGCGTCATTGCTGTGAACGCCGTTGACCGCCAAGGTGCGCTCGCAGCCTTTTCGTCGTACGGTGCGGCGACGACCGATCTTGCAGCACCTGGCGACGCTATCTTGTCAACCGTGCCGGTAGGCCAAGGAATGGCCGATCTCGAGGATAAAGACCTCATTGTCTTGCAAGACGATTTCGAGAAGCTTGACGGCCTCTTCACGTTCGACGTAGCCGGAAGCGCACCGACGTCGGTCGTGCGCACTGATGAGGTATGGGCCGGGTCCGCCGCATCGGGGCACAGCCTGCAATGGAGCGTGCCTGCCGCGAAGGCAGGCCAAGAGGCAAGTGTCGTGCTGACCCCCGCCGATGGGGCATGGGCGGATCAAACGGCGGGCGCGTCGTTCGAGGACGCGCACTATCTGGCGTTTGACGCGAAGGTGACTGATTCGATCGCGTCCGGCTCCGCGCGCATTCTGCACGTGTACCTGTCGTCGACTGATCCGGACAACCCTTGGATCGAACTGTCTCCGGGCGAAGAACTGATCGCTTCCTATAACTCATGGTCGACCTTCGTAGCTCGCATACCTGACGAGGCGCGCGAATCGATTGATTGGAAGAATCTGTCCGTCAAGATCACGCGCAACCTGGTGCCGTTCGACGAGGGGTCCGACCTCCTGTTCAACATCGATAGCGTCTCGCTGATAACTTCGATCATTCCGTACAACAATTTGAGCGGAACTTCGATGGCCGCTCCGGTGGTGAGCGGCGCCCTCGCTTTGCTAGCGGGGAAGTTTCCCGATGAGGATGCATCGACGCTGCGCGCTCGCGTGCTGGGCGGCGTCGAGCGCACCACGGAGCTTGCCGGTACTTGCACCTCGGACGGCAAGCTTGACCTTGTGCGCGCGGCAACCGATCCGTACCCCGTTGTGGATGCGCTCGAGCCCGCCGCGCGTGAAGCCGCAGCTGCTCACGCTACGGCGACCATCCGAGGGAGTTGGTTCGGTGATGCTGAAGGGCGCGTTCTCCTTGATGGCGAAGAGCTTGCCGTGACGGCGTGGGGCGATCAGGGCATTACCGTCGCGCTGCCCGAACAGCTTGAGGCGAAGATGCGCTACGTGCAGGTGGTGCGTGCCGACGGCGCATCGGGAAGGCATCTTCTTCTTGTGGGGCAAGAGCAGCCTCCGGCCTACTATGAAGATCTGCCTGCTCCTAATTTTCAAGATTTAGGGATAGTGGATGCTGAGCAATCGACTTCGTGGCAGGTGGCATCTGCGAACGCGACCGTATATGCAGCGAGCGAAAAAGCAGTCACGATGCAGGGGGGCCAGTCGGTTTTCGTTTTGCTGGCGTACGACCCGCTTGCCAAGACGTGGTCGGTCGAGCGTGCGCTCGACGGCGTGTTCGATCATCCGTTTCTCATGGCGGCGCATGGCGACGTGCTTTACCTGTTCGATCCGATTAAGTATCTTCTGTACCAATACGATACGGCTGCCTGCACGCTGAGCGATCCGCTTGACTGCTCGTCGCTGAAAGCCTGCGCAGATCAGGGAACTGAGCTTGTGTTCGGCGGTGTGGCATGCGACGGGGCGTCGCTGTGGCTGAGCGGCGGGTGCTTGCCTGATGGCAGCGCCGTGACGCTTGCCGCGCGCATCGACGTGCGAACGGGCCAGGCAACGGCTCTGCCTCCCCTGGGCAGCGGGCGCGTGACGCCCGCCGTGCACGTGCTCGATGGAACGTTGACGGTGGCGGCAGGCAATGCATCGGTCCAGCCTAGTAGCCTGGTTGGCTCGGTCGAGCAGCTTCGCGAAGGCGTTTGGACGGCAACGGGCGTTCCGGATGCCGTCGAGAGCCTTCAAAGCGGGGCCGTTGCCTCGGCGGTGCTTCCGAGCGGCATGAGCATCGATGGCGTCGCGACCGAGGGCGAGCGGCTTGTTCTTGCGGGGCTCGTCAGCGCAGATGACGCAGGTGCCGACACGTACGTGTTCGATCCGGCAACGGGCGCATGGCAGGCGGTACGCGAGCGCTTTTCGGCAGGGAAGATGGTCTACGGCGGCGCCACGGTGCTGAATGACGCGCTTTACGTGCTGGGCGAAGACGTGCTTTCCGGCTCAACCGTGTTTAAGCGCCTGGCGCTCGAGGCGGCTCCCGAGCCCACGCCGCCCACGCCTCCGGTGTCTCCGACGACGCCCGTGTCGCCTGAGAATGGGGCCGGGGCGGATCCGAAGGCGCTCGTGCGCACCGGCGACGTTGTGCCGCTTGCGTCGACCGCGATCTTGGGCGTGATTGCGATCGCCTGCGGCACGCTTGCGTTCGCGCATCGCAGGCGCCGGTAGTCTCGTTCGCGGATCCGTGCGATCGCGCAAAGCCGTGAAAAGCGAGTACCCCGCAAAGCCGAAGGGCCTTGCGGGGTACTTGATGAGCGAGATGGTGCCCGAGGCGAGAGTCGAACTCGCACGTCGTTAGACAACGGTTTTTGAGACCGCCGCGTCTGCCATTCCGCCACTCGGGCGCAGCATGAAAGTATACCCGAAGCTTGGCGACCCGTCGAGAAAAAACTCGGCATGTTCGCACCGCTATTCGCTCCGCACACCGTCGCACCTCTGTCGCGCTCCCGTTCGCTCCCTTTTCGCCGCGCGCGGGCAGAGCGCCCGCTGCCCGAACGACAATCGGTTAACAGGTGCACGTCTATCTGGCGCAGGATCTTGCCAAGGCTCATAATGGAAGCAATTGCCATTGGCGGCACGATGCAAGCGAGCCTCGCCGCCAATTTCAGCGCACTCGACAGAGAGGCGGAATCTTTATGGATCAAACGGAACTCGCTCAAAAAATCGATGCATACCTCGAGGACAATTGGGAGGCGATGGTCGGCGACATCGAAACGCTCGTTCGCATTCCCAGCTTCGAGGAACTAGACAAGAAAGCCGAAGGCGCTCCCTTCGGCCCTGGCCCGAAGCAGGCGCTCACCGCAGCGCTCGAACTTGCTTCCGACATGGGTTTTGAGACCCATGATGCAGAAGGCTACATCGGGTTCGCGGACTTTCCCGGCGCAAGCGAAACGCAGATCGGCATCATCGGCCACATGGACGTCGTGCCCGCGGGCCCGGGGTGGACGTTCGAGCCGTATGCCGTCACGCGCAAAGAGGGCTACCTGGTAGGGCGCGGCACGTTGGATGACAAGGGTCCCAGCGTGGTGGCGCTGCATGCCGTGAAGTTCTGGAAAGATCAGGGTGTGGAATTCCCCTACACCGTCCGTTTTCTTTTCGGCGCGAACGAGGAATCGGGCATGGCGGATGTGGCGTACTACCACAAGCATTACGATGATCCGGCGTTTTTGTTCACTCCCGACGCCGAGTTCCCTGTGTGCTACGGCGAAAAGGGCGGTTTCGACGGCGTGATATCCAGCAAGCCCCTTCAGGAATGCGCGCGCGTGATCGTTTCGTTCGAGGGCGGCGCAGCCACCAACGCCGTGCCGGGCATAGCCCATGCCGTGGTGAAGGCGAGCGCAAGCGAGCTGCCGAGCACCGACCGTATTGCCATAAGCGAAGCCGGCGAAGGCCTGGCCCGCTTGGAGGCGTCCGGCAAAGGCGCCCATGCGTCGATGCCTGACGAAGGGGTCAATGCTATCGGCCTTATTGTGGACTACTTGCTGGATCAGGGCTTGTGCAGCGCCGACGAGCGCGCCTTCCTCGAGCTTGACCAGAAGCTTCTGAACCATACTGACGGCAGCGGTGTGGGCATTGCCACGTCGGACGAGTACTTCGGTCCGCTGACCGTTGTGGGGGGCACCATCAAGCTGGAAGACGATCGGTTCGTGCAGACGCTCGACAGCCGTTTCCCCACGTCGATTACGGCTGATGAGATAACCGACCGGCTGCGCAAGCTGACCGACGAAATTGGCGGCACGTTCGAAAGGACGCTGCTTATGGAGCCGTTCCTGGTGGAGCCGGATTCTCCGGTCATCCAGGCGCTGCTCAATGCGTACAACGAGGCAACCGGCGAGGATGCCAAGCCGTTCACCATGGGCGGCGGGACGTACGCCCGCGAGTTCAAGAGCGGCGCTAGCTTCGGGCCCGAGAAGCCTTGGGTCGAAAATCCCGAATGGGTGGGCATGATGCACGGCCCCGACGAGGCCGTCAGCGAGGAACTGCTCAAGCAGTCTTTCAAGATCTACGTGCTTACGCTTGATAAGCTGATGAAGCTCGACCTGCAATAACGGTAATGGATGCGACGCCCCGGCGGCTTTCGGCAATCGCCGGGGCGTCGTGCGCAAAAAGGAGAGGAAGCAGATGGTCGATTCCGTTCCGGACGATTTTTATCCCGCCCTTGGCATAGCGGACGCCGAGGGCTTCGAGCGGGCAGATGACGGGCGCATCGAGTTCGAGGGTCTTCCGAACACGCGTGACTTGGGAGGCCTCCCTTCGGTTGACGGGAGGTTCGTCAAGCGTGCGCGCCTGCTGCGCTCGGGCGCTCTTGCGCGCGCCACCGAGCGCGATTTGAAGGTTCTTGCGGATGAGTTCGATCTTCGTACGGTGGTGGACCTGCGAACCGAGGAGGAGCGCCGCGAGCATCCCGATCCCGAAGACGCCCTGCTGGACGTGCGGTTTCGCGATGCTCCGGTGCTGTCTGCATCCACGTTCGGGGTAACGCACGAAGGCGGGATCCTTTCGGCCCTCAAGGCGCTGCGGGCGGTTCAGAAGAACCCGGCCGGCATGATGATGGACGTGTATGCTCGCATGGTGCTCGACGAGCAAAGCCAACGCGGGTTCTCCCAGTTCTTCCAAGACGTTTTAGCTGCTGAACAGGGGGCGGTGCTGTGGCACTGCACTATCGGCAAGGATCGCGCCGGTTTGGCCACCATGCTGATGCTCCATGTTCTAGGCGTGCCGCGCAACGTTATCGTGAAGGACTACGAAGCCACGAACCGTTACGTGGAGGCGCGCTCGCAAGACATTATGGACGCGCTGGCCGCGTACGGTTTGGCGGACAAGCTGGATGCAAGCCTTAAAGTGCTCAACTCGGCCGACCCTCGGTTCTTGCAAGCGGCGTTCGATGCGGTGGACCGGGAGTACGGAAGCTTGGATGAGTACGTGCGCGTTGCGCTTGGCGTGGCGGACGACCAGCGCGATGCCTTGCGGCACCGGTATTTGGCGGACGGCCCGCAGGGTTAAGGCGTTCTCGCGAATCCGCAAGCGACCGCGCTTGTTGCGCGGTGCGTGCGCTCGCCTCAAGGCCTTTCGCCGCCGATTGCGGCCCTTGTTGAATTGGTCTAGCCCTATATTTCTGCTTTTGCGCGGTTTGGGCTTGCCATGACTTATAATGAAAGAATCTTTAAGCGTTTGTTCGGAATCTAGGAGGTATTAGTGTTGAAAGCCATGATTGTCGACGACGAGGCCCCCGCACGTTCTGAACTCAAGTTCCTGTTGGACGAGCTTGGGCAGACCGAGGTCGTGGCCGAAGCTGCTAGCGTGCGCGAGGCTATCGAAAAGCTCAAGGAGTATCCCGTTGACGTGATGTTCCTTGATGTCAACATGCCCGAGGCTACGGGATTGCAGCTGGCGGAGGCCTTGCAGCATCTCAAGTTCCCCCCTGCGGTCGTGTTCGTGACCGCGTACAGCGAATACGCCCTGGACGCGTTTAAGGTCAGCGCGATCGACTACCTGGTGAAGCCGGTTGAGACCGAGCGCTTGTCGCAGGCTATCTCGCGTGTTCGCGAGCATGTGTCCCTGCATTTGCAGGCCCAGAAATCGGAGCGTATTCCGGTGGAGAAGGGCGGCAAGAAGATCCTTATCGGCATCGACAAGATCCGCTTCGTTATGGCTCGCGACGACTATGCGTATCTGCAAACCGACACGGATCGCTATTTCTCGACCGTCAGCTTGGCTCAACTGGAGAAGCGCCTGGACGGGCACGGGTTCTTCCGCGTGCATCGCGGCTATCTGGTGAACCTGTCCATGGTCGAGGAAATCGAGTCCGTGTCTGGTGGAACGCTGCTGCTTACGCTGAACGCCGTGGAGGAGAAGATCCCCGTATCCCGTCGCCGCGTTTCGGCGCTCAAGAAGGCGCTCGGCCTGTAGCGCCGTCCTCGCGCCCGTCTTGGCGCAGGGCTTTTACCTGCATTTAGCAAGCGGGACCCGACACTATCGGGTCCCGCTTTTTCGGTAGCGCGTCCGGCGGGGGCGCGTTTTCATTTGGTAGCGGGCAAGCGTTTCGGGCATGCCCGACGGCGGCTTAGTACGCCGTGAACGAGCTCTTCGGCGCCAAGCAGATGGGGCAGGCGGTGAAGTTCTCGCCCTTGTGGATGTAGCCGCAGATGGGACACAGGTAATAGCTTCCATCGAACGGCGTGTCGATGGTGGTGTAGGCGTCCATGTACAGCTTCGCGTGGTAGGCTTCCGCCAGCTTGGCGCGCGTGAACACCTGCACGGCCTTGTTGTTGCCCTCTTCCTGGGCTTTCTTGATGAACGAGGGGTACATGTCCGAAGTCTCGTAGATTTCGCCGTTCGCTCCGGAGATCAGGTTGACGTCGCTCTTGTGGCCCTCGACGGTGGGCGGCTGGGGCTTTTCCGTACTGGGATCCAGTTCCTTTGCCAGGTTGTATTCCAGCTCGATATGGATTTTCTCGGCATCGGCCGTGCACTGGAACAGGCGCGCGAGCGTATCGAACCCTTCATCTTTGGCAACCTTGGCGTACGCCTCGTACTTCGTGGTGGCACCCGTTTCGCCCTCGATGGCGGAGAGCAGGTTCTCATAGGTGGTCCCCACCGTGGTCTTGCTGTCGGGCACGATGTTGAAGTTGCTGGCAGTGCTCGCCTCGGGGATCGAGGTGGGGTCCAGCACCTCGGCCGTGTACTGCGCGGCTGCGGGATCGGTCGAGGCGGCGGGCTGATCCGTGCTGGCGGGCTGGCTTTCGTTGGCGCATGCCGCAAGCAGCCCCAACGTCGAAACCGATGCTGCTCCCACAGCGGCGCCCTTCAAAAGATCTCGTCTGGTGATCTCGGACATGGTGCTTCCTCCCTCTTGTTTTGAACGGGCGCAACGCCCGATTCTTAAACGATAATTAATATTAATTA
>NZ_DBFOSR010000063.1:0-4736 GCF_048427265.1 Paraeggerthella sp. | reverse complement strand
GCCATCCAGTCCATTCGCGACGAAGGCGCTCAGGTGAGCTCATGGGGCGTGGGCACGAAGCTTGCCTGCGCGTACGACCAGCCCACCTTGGGCGGCGTCTACAAGCTGTCCGCAACGCGCGCGCCGGGCGACGCGGCATGGACGGATCGCATCAAGATATCCGAGTCGGCGGCGAAGCTGACCACGCCGGGCGTTTTGGACGTGCGGCGCTACTTCTACTGCGACGGCGGTCGGCTGGCCGGCGATATGGTGTTCGACGTGAACGCGGGCGTCGGCGTGCGCGAGGTCATCGTGGATCCGTCGGATGACCTGCGACAGAAAAACCTCGCGGGCTTGTGCTTCGAGACGCTGCTCAAGCCGTTGGCGCGTGCTGGTGAAACGGTGCTCGCTCCCGAGTTCCGCTCTGCTTTGGCGGCGCGCGAGCGGGCTCGCGCGGGGCTTGCCACGCTCGATGAGAGCCAGAAGCGCATGCTGCATGCGCATACGTATCCCGTTGGCCTCGAATATGGTCTTTTTGAGCGCCGTCGCGATTTGGTTGTGCGGCTGCGGGGCATCGCGTAAGTTTGATAGAGGGAAGCCGGGCGCCAGCCCGTTTGCCGTCGTCCGTTCCAGCTCGAGGAAGGAAGCTATGATCAAGATACTGACCGATTCGGTGGCCTCCATTCCCGCCGACATGGCGAAAGCTGCGGGCATCGAGGTGATCACGCTTTTCGTGAACCGTGCGGGCGTGGAGCACGCCGATGCGACGATGGATCTCGACGAGTTCTATGCAGGCATCTACGACATGGTCGACGATATCCCCACCTCGAGCCAGCCCTCTCAGCTGACGCTCGAGCGGGCGTTCGAAGAGGCGGCGCTCGCTGGCGACGACGTGCTGGGGATATTCATCTCCACCGGTTTGTCGGGCACGTACGAAGGGGCCGTGCGCGCCGCGCGGGCCGTGAAGGCGCGCAACATCCATTTCTCCTACGTCATGATCGACTCCGCATCGTGCGGGTTCGACGAGGCGTGGCCCGTGCTCGACGCCGTTGCCGCACGCGATGCGGGCGAAGACCTGGCGGGATGCGCCGCCGCCGCGCTTTCCGGCATCGAGTCCACGCGCTTTCTGTTCACGCCGGAGACCTTGACGTTTCTGCAGAAAGGAGGCCGCATCGGCAACGCGGCGGCTCTTTTGGGGAACCTGATCCAGCTTGCTCCCGTCTTGACGGTAACCGATGGGTCCGCCACCACGCTTGCGAAGGTCCGCACGCGCAAGAAGGCCCTCGAAAGGATCGTGTCGACGTTCAAGCAAGACGTCGAGGAGCGCGGCTTGAAGAACGTGGTCGTCCATTACATAGGCGACAAGGCTCCGGCGGTCGAATGGGCGCGCGAAGTCATCGACCCGCTTGTCGGCCGCGCGGTGGACGTGCTGCCGGTGAGCCCCGTCATCGGGTTGCATGTGGGACCCGCCGTCGGACTGGCGTACGAATGCGCCGCGCCCGTAGCCGGAAAGCTGACGGCTACGGTTCGCACGCGCGTCATTTCGTCGTAACGCCCGAACGAACCATCGTCCAAATCGCTCAACAGCGAAGGAAGCGAGACGTATTACTATGCAGCATCAATGCAACCTTATTATCGACTCCTGTTGCGACCTGCCCTTCGAGGTGGTCGATCGGGAAGGCGTCGAGTTGATCAAGTTCCCCTACGTCATGCGCGACGGGGAGCATGCGGACGATCTGTACCAGACGTCGTCGGCGTACGATTTCTACCAGGCTATGCGCGACGGCGACGAGCCGACCACGGCGCAGGTTCCCGTGCCGGTGTTCCGCGACGCGTTCACGCGCGCTATCGAAAGCGGCGTGCCCACGGTGTACCTGAGCTTTTCAAGCGGTCTGTCGGGCAGCTACGATGCCGCCGCCCTTGTCCACGAGCAGTTGATGGCCGAACATCCCGAGGCCGAGCTGTACTTGGTCGATACGCGTTTGGCTTCGATCGCCGAGGCGCTTCTCGTGCACGAGGCGCTGCGTCAGCGCGACAATGGGCTCACGGCGCACGAGCTGGCGCTTTGGGCCGAAGAAGCGCGCTTTTTCGTGGACGCCGAGTTCATGGTGGACGACCTGGAATCCCTTCGCCGGGGCGGGCGCATCCCCGGTTCGGTTGCATACGCCGGCTCCAAGCTTGATGTGAAGCCGCTGCTCACCATTACCTGCGACGGCAAGCTGTCCTTGTCGGGCGTGGCGCGCGGACGGAAGAAGGGAATCAAGCAGCTAGCCGATTACTACCACAAGCGCAAAGCCGATTCCCGGCCGGGTCGTTTCGTGGTCATCGGCAATGCCGATTGCCCGAAGGATGCGGCGCGACTGAAAGACGCGCTCGCGAAGGAAGACGACAGCATCCTGTTTCTGGAGAGCAGTATCGGGCCGGTTATCGGAAGCCATGTGGGGCCCGGCATGATCGCAGTGGTGTTCTGGGGAAACGACAAGCGCGAGGAGCTGTCCGTGGCGGACCGCATCGCGAAGAAGGTAAAGGGCGGGGAGTGAGGATTCCAATGGAGAGCACGTATGCGTTTGTAGGGGACCAGACGGTGGGCGCCATGGTGGAGGCGCGCATGGAGGCTGCAGGATGCAGCCGCGCGGAGAGCGTCGCCGAAGCCGATACGGTGATCACGTACTACACGACGCAGACCGCCTTGGAGGATGCGTACTTCGACGAAAGCGGCTTGATCCAGTCGGCTTGCCCGGGCACCCTGCTGGTCGACCTGTCCTCGTCCACCCCGAGCTTCGCGCGCGAGCTCAACGCGGTGGCCGTGGTAAGCGATTTGGTTTCCGTGGAAGCCCCGCTTATCGTGCTCGACCTGTCTCTTCCCGATGCGTTCGCCAAGAAGGACAACCTTGCGTGCCTCGTGGGAGGCGAGGAGGACGCCGTGCAGCGAGCGCTTCCCGTGGTGGAGGCCCTTGCAGGGGATGTGCAGGATACGGGCGGCCCGGGGTCGGCGCAGCTTGCGCGCGCGGCGTACACGCTGCAGACCACGGCTCAGGTTATTTCCGCCATCGAGGCGGATGCTCTGTACCGCGTCGTTCGGCGTTCGTCGGCGGTTCCCGGTCGCGGGGTCGGACGCGTGGGCGCTGCAACGCCGGTTGCCGAGCAGGTTCTTGCGGCGGTCGAGACCGGCAGTTTCGCGGGCACCTACACGGTGGAGATGCTCATGTCCGAACTGTCGGCTGCTTTGACGGCCGCCGACGACGTGGACCTGATACTGCCCCAGGGCGAAGCGTGCCTGCACCTGCTGGAGCTTTTGGCCGTCATCGGCGGAACCGGGAAAGCGCCTTCCGCCCTGTCGTTGGTGTACGGCGACGAGTCGGCCTGCGCGGCCGAGGGGCTTGACTGGACGCGCGCCGAGCAGACGTACGGCGACGCTTCGGACGACCTCGGGTTTTCCGAGTACGACGACGTCGAGGACGGTTGCGGGTGCGGTCACGATCATTCCGGGGACGACCCGTATTCGGGGTATTCGATCTATCCCGGATATTCGGCTAACTAAGGTTCGGCGGTCCGGGATCGCCGAAGCCTTGCAATGTCGAGGGCGGACGCGAGATTCGGTTTCGTCGATCGATAGGGGAAAGCACTATGACCGACACCATGCTTCCCGCCGCGTGCGACCTGTGCCCGCGCGCCTGCGGCGCAAACCGCTATGCGGGAAAGCGCGGCGCGTGCGGGGCGGACGACAAGCTGATGGTTGCGCGCGCTGCGCTGCATTTTTGGGAAGAGCCTCCCATCAGCGGGACGCGGGGCAGCGGCACCGTGTTCTTCGCCGGTTGCCCGCTGCGCTGCTCGTATTGCCAGAACGCGGTCATCGCCGTAGGGGGCGCGGGCGCGCCTATCGGCGTCGATCGCCTGGCGGATATATGCTTGGAGCTCGAAGGGCAGGGCGCGCTCAACGTGAACTTCGTCACTCCGACCCAGTACGCCTTGCAGGCGAGGGCGGCCGTTGAAAAGGCGCGCGCCCTCGGTCTGACGGTGCCGGTCGTATGGAACACCTCGGGGTACGAGACGGTTCGCAGCGTGCGGGCGAACGCAGGCGTCGTCGATGCGTATCTGACCGATTTCAAGTACGCCGATCCCGCCTTGGCCGCGCGCTACTCGAACGCCCCCGATTACCCTGCCGTCGCCCTTGCTGCGCTCGAGGCCATGGTGGAAGAAGCCGGTCCTCCTCGGTTCGACGAGGTGGACGGCGAGCGTCGCCTTATCGGCGGCGTGGTGGTGCGCCACCTTATGCTGCCGGGCGCGTTGGAAGATTCCAAGCGCGTCGTGCGCTTGATCCGCGAGCGCTTCGCGGACAGCGTGTTGCTGTCGCTCATGAACCAGTACACGCCGGTTTTGCCCGAAGCGGCCGCTTCGGGCGATGCACGGGCGGCGGCATGTTTGGACAGATGCCCGGAATTGGCGCACCGCGTTCCCGACCGCGAATACGAGCTTCTCCTTGATTTCGCAGATGCTCTTGGCATCGAGGATTACTTTTGGCAAGAGGGGGGCGCTGCCGAAGACAGCTTTATTCCGCCGTTCGACCTGGTGGGAGTGCATAGCGGTGATTCGGAATAGCTTCAGCTGAGCAAATTTCCAAACTTTTCGAAAAAAGTTCTTGACGCCGGGCGGGGGCACGGGTAGTATATCTCCTTGCGCTTCGGGCTTCGGCCCCAGGCGGAGAACCTTGAAAACCGGATACTGAGAAGCAGAACAAGCGAGAAAAAAGCCAAGTG
>NZ_DBFOSR010000062.1:0-5431 GCF_048427265.1 Paraeggerthella sp. | reverse complement strand
GAAGCTGCGGCGCTTTGCGGTTTCGCCGTGGAAGGGGAGTCCGACATGGAGCGCGCGGCTCGCTTGCTCGCCGAGCAGAGCGCTGCGGCGGTGCTGGTGAAGGGCGGCCATCGAAGCGATTCGGCCGACGACGTGCTGGCTTTGCCTGACGGGTCGTTGACTTGGCTGCGTGCGCCGCGCGTGGATACCCGAAACACGCACGGTACGGGATGCACGCTCTCGTCCGCGATTGCGTGCGGGCTGGCGCGCGGTCTGACCATCGAGCAGGCTGTGCGCTCCGCGAAGGACTACGTGCGCGGAGCCTTGGGGGCGGGCTTGAACCTGGGGAAGGGCAGCGGCCCGCTCGATCACATGTGGGAGTACTGATCCTGTCGTTCGTTTCCCGAACAGCCGTTGATTCCCGAACGGCCGGCGGTTCGACTGCGGGGGCGCTGCCGTGTACGGGCGGCGCCCCCGCAGTCGTGTGTTAGCGTTCGTACACGCAGCGACCGCCGACGAAGGTGGCCAGTACGCGCGTTTTCTGGATGTCGTCTTCTTCGCAGGTCAGTACGTTGCGATCGAGCACGGTTACATCGGCGAGCATGCCTGGTTCGATCGTGCCCAGCTCGCGTTCTCGTCCTGCCGCCGCCGCGCTGCCCTGCGCGTAGGCGCGCAAGGCTTCGGCCATGCTGATGCGCTCGGCGGGGAGCCAGCCGCCGCAAGGTGCATGCGTTTCCGGGTCTTGCCTGGTCACGGCGGTGTAAAGGACGTTCATGGAGTTGACGTCAACCACGGGGGAGTCCGTTCCGAACGCTAAGGTTGCTCCCTCGTCCAGCATCGTGCGAAACGGCCACATGAGCGGTACGCGTTCTTGTCCCAGATCGCGTTCGGGGCCGCCGGGATCAAGCGTGATGTGGGGAGGCTGCACGGCGCCCACCACTTGCAGGTCGGCCAGGCGCTCGATGTCGCCCGGCAGGAAGTTCTCCAGATGCTCCAAGCAGTTGCGCCGCCCATCCGGAAGCGGGCCGTACGTCGCGCGCGCCTCTTCGAAGAAGTCGAGAGCCGCGTGAATGGCGGCATCGCCGATCGCGTGGATGCGCACGGGGTAGCCCTTGCTCGCCGCAGCCATGATGTAGGAGCGCATGAGGTCCGGCTCCACCGTGGGCCGTCCGCAGTCGCCCTCGAACTGGGCGTTCGTGTACGGCTCGGTCACCCAAGCGGTATGCTGGCTGGAAACGCCATCGAAGAACTGCTTGAACCCGGGGGCTTGCAGCATCGGCCCCGTGTACATTGCGCGCATCGTCTCAAAGCGGCTCATGTCTTCGAGCAGCGTGGGGAACAGATGCACGCGCGCCGTAAGCTCGCCGCGTTCCAGGAGAGAGGCGTGCACGTCGTCGCGAATGAAGTCGAGGCCGGGGCTTGCCATAAGGGACATGTCGCATACGCTGGTCACGCCGTTTTCCGCCAGGCGGGCAAAGAACCCGCGGTAGGCGTCGGCCACCTCCTCGTCGGTGAACGACCCCATGATCTTGGGCATGAGCTCCATGGCCGCCGCTTCGCGCACGATGCCCGTCAGCTCGCCTTCGTCGTCGCGGTCGTACGATCCTCCCGCCGGCGGCACGCTCGTGCGGTCGAGGCCCAGCTCTGCGAGTGCGGCGGAGTTCAGCCACAGCGTATGGGCGTCTCCCGAATAGAGGGCGACCGGGCGGGAGGGGAACGCTTCGTCAAGCGACGCTTTCGAGGGCAGAACGGGCGGATCCCATCGGTACTCGCGCCATCCCTGCGCAAGAAGCCATCCCTTGGGGCGGCTCTTCGAGAACTCGACCATGCGCTGCACGCAATCGGCCTCGTTCTTTCCCAAAAACGTGGTAGCCAGCGGCGAGGCGTAGATGGCAGAGTGAAAGAAGTGCAGATGGGAGTCGTGAAAGCCGGGAACGACAAGGGCGTCTCCCATGGCTCGAACCGGCGGGAGCTCGCCGCCTTCGTTCTCCTTTCGAACGAAGGCGCGCACCTCGTCGTGCGACCCCACGGCCACGATGCGATCTTGGGCGATGGCGATAGCCCCAGGTTTGGCGGCATCGCTGGTTCCGGTGAACACGTTTTCGCTTTCGATTACCAAATCGATGCGCACGATCGCGCTCCTTTCGAACGGCGGCTTTCGTGGGCCGCGGCTGTTTCTGCGATGCCGCTCGACTCTAAGGGAGTTCGAAGCGGTATTCGTCGCCGCAGATGGTTTGCTTGATCTTGCCCTCGCACACCAGGTACACCAGGTGCGCCATGGTTTCTCCCATCGAGAAGAACTTCTGATCGAGCGGCCATTCGCGCCAGTTGTCGTAACGCCATTTCGCATGCGAGGAAATCGATACGATGTCGGTGTGGCCGGCTGCCACCAGGTCGTACAGCTCTTGCAGTCGTTCTTCGTGATGCGAAATGAGGTACATCACGCGATCGCGCAGATTTCCGTACGGTGCGCCATGGGCGGGAAGAACCAGGTCGACGTCGTAGGAGTACATTTTGCCCAGGCTTTCCAGAAACTCCTCCAAGGCGTTGTAGGCCGGGAACCACGATGATACGGAAGGCGTGATGCGCTCCAGCACGTGGTCGCCGATGATCATGAGGTTGCGATCGGGCTCGTACAGGCAGATATGCCACGGATCGTGCCCGGGCGTCTCGATGATCTGGAACGTGAAGTCGCCAGCGTGCAGCTCGTCTCCTTCGTGCAGGTAGATGAGGTCGGGCTTGCACGTCAGGGGGAGCAGTTCCGCAGATACGTGCAGGCGGTGCTTTCCCTTCCTGAACGTCAAGCCGCTTTGCTGCGGGGTTGCCGCTTTGCGCAGCAAGGGGCCGAACACGTTGCCCTGCATCTCCATGAGATTCTCCACTTCCTTGAACGAGTGGAGGTTGGCGTACACGCGCATGCCGTCGCGGTAGATGCGGTCGAGATTGCCCGTATGGTCGGGGTGCGAATGGGTGAGGACGATTTCGACGCTGTCCCATGACCGATCGAGCTGGTTCAAGGCATCGTCGAGCGCCTCTTCGCATGCGGGGTGGTTGAACCCCACGTCGATGATGGTGGTGGTTTCCTCGCCCAAGATGATGTAGGAGTTGAGCGCTTGCAACGGGTTGTGGGGAAGCGGCACGCGCACGCGGTAGAGCCCGGGGCAGATGAGAACCGGCTCGCCGAACGCGGGATCGGTTTCAACGGGGGTGCTGCTGTTTTTCGTGCCGGGGTCTTCAGTTTGCATAGCGGTCCTTTTCTCTTGGTTCGCGGCTATTGTACGCCACCGATCACCATGAGGAAACAGCCCGGTTTCTTTTCTGCCGGCTAACGGTACTATCCCGAGAAAAGAAAAAGGTCGGAACCGAGAGGTTCCGACCTGCAATTTCTTGGTAGCTCCGACCGGATTCGAACCGGCGACCTCCGCCTTGAGAGGGCGGCGTCCTAAACCGCTAGACGACGGAGCCACATGGTGCGCTGTGCAGTATACCGTAAAAATGGCTGGGGTGGAAGGAGTCGAACCCTCACATACGGTACCAGAAACCGCTGTCCTGCCATTAGACGACACCCCATCGGGTTACCGATGCGCATCTCTTTCTTTTGGAGAGAGGTGCGAGCGCGAGAAAGTATATTACGGGGTCGAGCGCGCTGCGTCAAGCCTTTATTTCAACTTTTTTGAGAAAAGTTTCAAGGCATGGCATGTGGCGCGTCATGCCTCGTTCTGCCGCTCGAGCCAGTTTGCGACGAAGGCTTCAAGCGACGGGCGGTCGTTGTCCAGGCGTTCGTCGATCACGGCGTCGAGGGCTGCCGCCAGGACTTGCCCGACCAGTGGGCCTCGCGGTACGCCAAGGGCGAGCACGTCGTGCCCGTTTATCGCAAGCTTCTTGAGCGAGAATGCCTCGTCGGTCGCCAGGACATTGGCAAGGACGACTTCAAGCTGGTCGACCGTGCCCACGCGCTGCGCGCAGCGGGGGGCTTGCCCGAGCGCATCGCCGCGCTTGAGGTCGCAGAGCGCATGGAACAGCTCCGTGTCCCCGTCGAGCCGCGCGAGCGCGCGCTTCACGGCCTTGGGCGTGGGCTCGATGACGTCGTCGTGACGCTCGACGAGCTTCAAAACGCGCGTCGAGAACGCCGAGGGCAGCGCGAGCCTGCCCATGATGCCCCGCGCCAGCACGACGCTGACCGCGGCATGACCGTAGAAATGGCCGACGCCGTCAGCATCGGTGAAGAACAGCGCCGGTTTCCCCATGTCGTGAAACAGGGCGGCCCATCGTGCAAGAGGGTATGCGGGCACGTTTTGCACCACGTGCGCCGTATGCTCGAGAACATCGTATATATGGTAGGGGGTATGCTGGTCGAATCCTTTCATCGCCACAATCTCGGGCAGCACGGCCGCCAGAACGTCGGCCGTTTCCACGAGGGCGCGTCCCGCATGCTCCCCAAGAAGCAGACGATCGATCTCGTGGGTGACGCGCTCGGCCGATATGCGGCAGAGCAGTCCTTTGTTGCTGAGCATTCCCTGAAAGGTGTCCGGGTCTATGTCGAATCCCAATTGCGAGGCGAAGCGGCAAGCGCGCAGGATGCGCAGCGCGTCTTCCGCGAAGCGACGCTGGGGGTCGCCGACCGCGCGTATCGTGGAGGATGCAAGGTCGTCCGCTCCGCCGTAGGGATCCAGCAGCCCGCGCACGGGGTGGTAGGCAAGGGCGTTCATAGTGAAATCCCGCCGAGCAAGGTCCTCCTCTATGGATCGAACGAACGTCACGCGGTTCGGGCGGCGCGCGTCGCTGTAAGCGCCGTCGGAGCGGTACGTTGTTATTTCGAGAGGGCGATCGTCCACGATCACCGTGAGCGTTCCGTGGGCGACGCCCGTTTCATGCGTGCGGTGTCCCCGCTCCTCGAAGGCGCGTTGCGTTTCGCGCCATCCGGCGGACGTTGCGATGTCCACGTCGGCGCAGGGTCGTCCCAAGAGGGCGTCTCGTACGTACCCGCCGACGATCCATGATTCGTAGCCCGCGCGCTCAAGCGCGTCGAGCGCTTTTTCAGCGTAAGCGGGCACGGGAATGCGAAGCTCGTTTGCAGCCGATCGGCGCGCAAGCGGGGGACTCTGCGGTTCGCGGTTCAGCATGGCGTTTCCTGTCTGGGCAACATGGTTTCTATCGCGTCTATACTAATATATGCGATTGCTGTTGTGCGGGCAGCGTGGCTTGGCTTTTGCTCCGATGTTCGGAACGCTGCCATCCCGAACGGGCTAGGGGATCCTTGCGGCGCCCGCCGGCTCCGCCGAAGGTCGCGAGGCCGCTCCGGCGGAGGGCATCCAAACTTTTCGAAAAAAGTTCTTGACGCCGGGCGGGGGCACGGGTAGTATATCTCCTTGCGCTTCGGGCTTCGGCCCCAGGCGGAGAACCTTGAAAACCGGATACTGAGAAGCAGAACAAGCGAGAAAAAAGCCAAGTG
>NZ_DBFOSR010000061.1:0-5857 GCF_048427265.1 Paraeggerthella sp. | reverse complement strand
GGCATATTTTCCGGTCTGCGCGGCAAGGGCCGCCTGACCGAGGACGACATCAACGGCGCCATGCGCGAGATCCGCATGGCGCTTCTGGAAGCGGACGTCAACTTCAAGGTGGTCAAGGCTTTCGTCGCGAACACGAAGGAACGCTGCCTGACCGCAGAGGTGCTTGACTCGCTCACGCCTGCTCAAAACGTCATCAAGATCGTTTTGGACGAGCTGACCGGACTTCTGGGGCGCACGGACTCCAAGTTGGTGCTGTCGAGCCGCATCCCCAACGTGATCATGCTGGTGGGCTTGCAGGGTTCCGGCAAGACCACCGCGGCCGCGAAGCTGGCGTACCGCCTGAAGCAGGAGAACCACTCTCCGTTACTAGTTGCCTGCGACGTGTACCGTCCTGCTGCGGCCGATCAGCTGGAAACGCTCGGCGGCGAGATCGGCGTGCGCGTGTACCGCGGCGACGGGCAGGATCCCGTGAAAATCGCGACCGAGGGCGTTCAGGACGCCATCGACAACCTGCGCGACGTGGTCATCGTCGACACGGCGGGCCGCTTGCACGTCGATGACGAGATGATGGACGAGGCCGAGGCCATCAAGCGCGCGGTCAAGCCCGATCAAATCCTCATGGTGGTGGACGCCATGACCGGCCAGGACGTGGTGAACGTGGCCAGCGCATTCGCTGAGCGGGTTGATTTCGACGGCGTGATCATGTCGAAGATGGACGGTGACGCCCGCGGCGGCGGCGCGCTGTCGATCAAGCAGGTCACCGGCAAGCCCATCAAGTTCATCAGCTCGGGCGAGAAGCCCGATTCGCTTGACGAGTTCCATCCTGACCGCATGGCGAAGCGCATCCTGGGCATGGGCGACGTGGTCAGCCTCATTGAAAGCGCCGTGGCGGTGCAGCAGGAGGAGATCGAGGCCGAGTCCGCCGAGCGCATGATGAAGGCGCAGCTCAACCTGAACGACTTCATCGAAATGAACCGCCAGGTACGCAAGATGGGCGGCGTCTCGAAGCTGATCAGCGCATTGCCGGGCGGTGACAAGGCCATGGCCTCCGGCCAGGTGGACGAGGGCGCCTTCGACCACATGGAGATCATCATCAACTCCATGACGAAAGCGGAGCGCGAAAAGCCCGACCTCCTGAACGGGAGCCGTCGCGCGCGCATCGCGGCGGGTGCGGGCGTCACCGTCTCGGACGTGAACCAGCTTATGAAGAAGTTCAACGAGACGAAGAAGATGATGAAGAAAATGATGCCCGCCATGGAGGAGATGCAAGGCGGTCGAAAGGGAAAGAAGGGCAAGAAGGGCCGTCGACGTCGAGGGATACCCGGCATGGGCGGCATGAGCATGTCCGATATCAAAAAGCTCCAGGACATGATGGGGCAGTAGCATGATTCCGCCGGCGACTGCCGGCGGATCTTCGTTTGCCGACGGTTGCCGGTTGCTTTCGGGCGGGTGCCGGCCTCTGCTATACTTGCCTGCGCGGCGCGTTCGCTCCGCGCAGGTTGACGGCGATAAACGACAGGAGGCGCGCCATGGCGCTCGAGATACGCCCGTACCGTGAAGAGGATCTTCCGGGCATGATCAAGGTGTGGAACGAAGTGGTCGAAGGCGGGGAAGCGTTTCCGCAGATCGAGCCGCTTACGATCGATACGGCGCGCGAGTTTTTCGCCGCGCAGGCTCTGACGACGGTGGCTGCCATCGACTCGAAGCTGTTTGGCTTGTACATCCTTCATCCCAACAACGTGGGTCGATGCGCGCACATTGCCAACGCCAGCTATGCGGTAGCGTCAAGCGCGCGCGGCGTCGGGCTCGGCCGTGCGCTTGTAGCGGATTCGCTCGAGCAGGCGGCAAAGAAGGGCTTTCAAGGCCTGCAGTTCAACGCGGTGGTGGCAAGCAACGAGGGAGCCATTCACCTGTACGAGGATATGGGCTTCACGCGCGTCGGCACCATTCCCGGGGGCTTCGTCAACTTCATGGGCGCCTACGAGGACGTGCATATCTTCTACAAGAGCACCGCACGCGAAAACCGCGGCTGCTGAGGCTAGTTCGCAGCCTGGTCTAGGCTGTTCCCAGCGTCTTGCGCCGTCGGTTTGCCGGATGGCGCAAGACGCTCTTTCGCAGTTACTCGGCAATGACGATTTCCGGATGCTCGCGGTCGATCACGGTGCGCGTCGTTACGGTTGCGCCTAGGTGTCGCTCCATGAGGGCGGCGAACTCGTCAAGCGCGGTTTCCAGCGTTTCGCGCCGTTCGGGTTCCAAGCACTCCACGACGAGGATCGCGTTGCTCGAATCGTCCGAAAGCGCCGTGCGCTGCCCGTCGCGCCAGTTGAAGCAGCGGCATACGGCTCCGATGGTGTCGCGGTAGCACAGCTCGCCCGGCAGCGTGGGGTCGTCGCCGTCCTCTCCGATAGGCGTGAACGCGTCGCCTCCTTCGGTGATGCCCAGGCGGAAGTCGCCGACGAGCGAGTCGATGTCCTCGCCGCCGACGGGCAGGGCGTACTTGAGGGAAACGGCGTTGTAGATGTCGACCGAGGGCGTGATGGATCCTACGGGGTTGCCCTTCAGCACGCGCTTGAGCAGGTTCTCGATCGAGCAGCGCGCGCCCTTCTTCGTTTTGAACTGCCGGTACGCTTCGCGCCATACCTTGACGGGCTCGTTTTCGGAAATCACGTTGCTGGTCAGGTAGGCGTTCGCCTGCTCGTTCGCGTCGCGCAGCAGCCTCGAGATTTCGGCGGCATCGTCGGCGGGCACGTCGCTTGCGCTTTTCATGCCGCGAACGACGATGATGCCGATGGCGGACTTGGGAAACAGGCTCCAAAACGAGTCTTCGGCGATGAATCTCTTCATGTTCTTCTCCTTCGTTTCGTCGGTTCTATTCTTCATGCGTCGTAAGGTTGAGGCCGATGATTCCCACGGCAATCAACGCGATGCAGATGATCTTAGGCGCGCTTGCCGGCTCCTTGAGCACCACCATGCCCAGGACGGCCGCCCCGACCATGCCGATGCCCGTCCATACCGCGTACCCGACGCTGAGCGGCAGCGTTTTGAGCGCGTGCGACAAAAGCCCGAAGCTGATGATCATGCCGCCAACGGTAAGCAGGCTAGGGACAAGCTTCGTGAACCCCTCCGAAAGCTTGAGCTCGTACGCCCAGAACGTTTCGAACAGTCCGGCAATGATCAAGATAACCCAGTTCATAATTCCTCCCAATAAAAAAGCATGCCGCCTCTTTCATCTTCTCAGGCCTACTGATGAAAGTGCGCATGCTCGCGTCTTGATCTACCCGGCGGCAGATATCCTATTTGATTGGTTTGGCAGAATACTATACTGCGTTGGGTGAGTCAAGGGCGCGCTCATTCCGCCATTGCGGCGGCTACCGCGCACATGTCGGGCGCGCTCAAACGTGGGCTTTTCGAGGACGATTGCACCTCGCTTTGCGCGTTTGGCCTGAAACGCTTAAAATTCGGCTTGGTAATCCGCTTGTCAAACCGGTAGTTTCGCCGTATCATAAGCAATTGCTGTTTTCCCTACACCGTAATGACGGTGTTGAGGCATGAATCGTATGTAAGAAGCAAAAGGAGTTCATCTTCATGGCAGTTAAAATTCGCCTGGCCCGTCACGGCGCCAAGAAGCGTCCGTACTACCGCATCGTCGTCGCCGATTCGCGCTGCCCGCGCGACGGTAAGTTCATCGAGGAAGTGGGTCGTTACAATCCCTGCTCCGAGCCTGCCATGGTGTCTTTTGACATGGACAAGGTTGACCAGTGGATCAAGAACGGCGCACAGCCGACCGACACGGTCGCTTCGCTGATCAGGCGCGCCCGCGAGAACGCGTAAATCCTATGGCCGAGCAGACGGAAGACATCGTCGGTCTGGTTGAATCCGTTGTACGTCCGCTTATCGAGTTCGAAGGCGATCTCGAGATCACGGCGAGCAACGCGGAGGACGGAACGATCCTCGTCGAGGTGCGCGTGCATGAAGAGGACGCTGGCAAGGTGATCGGCCGCCAGGGTCGTGTCATCAAGGCTATCCGCACCCTTGCCCGTGCTGCTGCTTCTCGTACGAACACGCATGTCGAAGTGGAACTTCTCGATTAAATGCGTGCATGGGTTAACGTAGCCGAACTGGCTCGAACAAAAACCTTATCGGGAGGGCTCGTCGCGCGCAGCGTGCCGGGTCTTCCCTTTTTGCTGTCCGAAGGCCTGGAGGTGGCGTTCGTTCCGCCTCGGCATGACGGGCCGCGTCGCGGTATCGTGGAAAGCGTGAAGCACGAGGGAAAAGACGCGTACCTGGTCACATTCGAAGGCGTGCACAGCATCGACACGGCAGAGCTGCTGGCTGGGTGTCATTGCCTGGTTCGACGGGCTGATCTGCCTGAAGATGCGCTGGTCGCGGTTGACGACGACCTTGCGGGCTGCGAGGTGCACGATGCTTGCATCGGGTACGTGGGCGTTGTGGAGGACGTGCTCGAGAATCCCGGCCAAACGCTTCTTTCGGTTGCCCGAGCGGACGGGAGCGGATCGGCGCTCATCCCGTTGGTAGATGCCTTCGTTGTGGGCTTTGACGACGATGCCCGCCGCATCGACGTGGCCTTGCCCGACGGCTTGCTCGATCTGTAGCGTCCTTTTGCGGCGCTTTTCGTTTGCCTGAAAGGACCCTTCCGTGATCATCGAGACGCTCTCGACGTTTCCGTCCATGTACGATTCCGTTATGGGGTCTTCCATGATGCGCATCGCGCAGGAGAAGGGCCTATTGGAATTCAAGGCGCACGACCTGCGGGATTGGACGCATGACAGGCATCGCACTACCGACGACGACCCGTACGGCGGCGGCGACGGGCTGGTCATGAAATGCGAGCCCATCTTCGAGGCGCACGATGACATCGTAGCCAGGCATCCTGCGCGCCCCTGCACGATTTTCCTGAGCCCGCATGGGGCTCCTTTCGATGACGCGCTGGCGTGCGAGTTGGCGCAGGAAGACCGTCTGCTGTTCGTGTGCGGCCATTACGAAGGCATCGACGAGCGCGCCTATACGCTGGCTGATCGCGTGATATCGCTGGGCGATTACGTGCTCACGAGCGGCGAGCTGGCGTCCATGGTGGTCATCGACGCCGTGGTGCGCAAGGTTCCGGGCGTGCTGGGAGCCGAGACGGGCGCTCTCGGCGAGAGCTTCGCCGACGGCCTTTTGGAGTATCCCCAGTACACGCGTCCGGCTTCGTTTCGCGGTATGGAGGTTCCGCCGGTTCTTTTGTCGGGAAACCACGCAGCCGTGGCTCGCTGGCGTCGCGAATGCAGCCTGGAGCGCACCTATCGCTTGCGCCCCGACTTGCTCGATGTCGTGGGCTTGTCTTCCGAAGATCGGAAGTTTCTCGACGCCCTGTAAGGCGGCGAAGGCGGGCGGCCGCCTTGTTGCTCCGCGGTCTGGCTGGCCTTTGCCGCGTCGCGACCGGCCGATTCTCGCTCAGCGCACGAAAAATCACGTTCGCTGGCAGGTTTTGACGGTTTGAGGTCGTTTGGCCGGCCCGCTGGTTTCGTTCGAGTGCTCGGTTTTGTCTTTGCAATGCTCTGACCTGGTGGAATGCAAATCAGCTTGATCGCTGACGAAAACGAGGGGTCCATCGACGACCTCTAACCGTCAAAACCTGCCAGCGAGGGCGGTTTTTCGTGCGCGCGCCGCGTTCGCCCGGCAGCTCGGGGACTTCGCCTTGCTGCGGCTTTTGCTTTTTCGCCCTCTTTCGCCCGGTGATCGGGATTTTTCTGCAAACTTTGTCGAACGGGTCGGGCGGGTCGCTCGGACGCGCTATCATAGGCACTCGTGATCTCATTCGGGCGCCGCGCGCCCGCATCGAAAGGATAAGCAGGCT
>NZ_DBFOSR010000060.1:0-10135 GCF_048427265.1 Paraeggerthella sp. | reverse complement strand
TGGGCCCTTACCGAAAAGAGGACTCATCTTGGAGACGGCTTCCCACTTAGATGCTTTCAGCGGTTATCCGTGCCGGACGTAGCTAGGCAGCCGTGCCGTTGGTCGACAACTGCTGCACCAGAGGTCCGTCCACCCCGGTCCCATTCCGAACCCGGAAGTTAAGACCGCCATCGCCGAAAGTACTGCAGCGCAAGGCTGTGGGAGGATAGGACGTCGCGCTCGCGCAGGGCGCTCGGCGTTTGCCGCCGATCGCGGGGAGGGGCCCCGGAGCCGTAACAGGTTCCGGGGCCCTTTCTGCGCTTGGGGGGACGCGCGCGAGAGCTGCGCGGGGCCGTCCGCCGGGGCGTCGTGTTGATTCTGCGCCGGATCCAAAGAGGGATCGGGGCGAAGGGTATAATGAAAGCGAATACTAGTAGCTGCATTTTCCCACATGAGGGCAGAGGAGTGGTCTGGTGAGCGAAAAGACGCAGGGGACAAAAACCATCGCAGAAGAAGCACTTGGCAACGAACGTCAATTCATCCAGCTGGTAAACGCGCTTTCGGGCCCGTCTCGTCGGGGCCGTCAAAATGCTGCGGCTGCGCTTGCCTTCCTTTCGAAAGACCACGCCGATCTGTTCGTTCCGTACGGCGATGCGTTTATCGACGCGCTTAACCGACCGGAAGCCCAGACGCGCTGGGAGTGTCTTGACGTGCTGGCTGGCATGGTCGATCATGACTCCCGCACTTGCGACAAGGCGGTTCCGGGCGCTGAGACGGCTCTGTTCGATGAGGAGAGCGGCCCTGTTCGCCTTGCGGCTATGCGCTTCTTGTGCAAGCTGGGGGCTACAACGGAGAATCGCTCCGAGCGTATATGGCCGCTTATCGACGAGGCAATTCAGTGCTATCACGGGGATTTCGAATTCCAGGACATGCTGGTTGCCGTGGTTGACTTTTCGTCGGGTAAGCTGTCTTCTCAGGTGAAGGACGAACTTGCTTCGCGCATGGCTTTCGACGCCTCGAACGGCAAGGGCGCGCTCAAGCGCCGCGCGCAGCAAATCCTCGACAACGTGCAATCGAAGTAGCGTATTCTCGATACCAGGCGGGCCTAAGGCCCGCTTTCGTTCTGCGCCAATCGGGCGCCTATTCTTTTGGCAGATAGAGCTGAGCCAGCAAGGGGCAAGAAGGAGGAGGCATGGCAAAGCGTACCGTGACGTTGATTCCCGGCGACGGTATAGGCTTGGAAACCTCGGCTGCAATGCAGCGCGTGGTTGAAGCGAGCGGTGCCGCCATCGCGTGGGAGGTCGCCGAAGCAGGCGCGCATACGATGGAGCATTGCGGCACGCCTTTGCCCGACTCGACGATAGAAGCGGTCAAGCGAAACGGCGTGGCCATCAAAGGACCCATTACCACGCCTGTGGGCACGGGCTTTCGCAGCGTTAACGTCGCCCTGCGAAGGGCGCTCGGACTGTACGTCTGTTTGCGTCCCGTGTTGTCGCTTCCCGGGGCGGGCGGTCGCTACGATGACGTGGACATGGTGATCGTGCGCGAGAACTCGGAAGACCTGTACGCTGGCATCGAGTTCGAGGAAGGTTCGCAAGCTGCACGCGATCTCATACGCTTCTGCGAAGAAACGGGTGTGGGAGCGATTCGCCCGGATTCGGGCATTTCCGTGAAGCCTATTTCGGTGACGGCGACGCGCGACATTGTGGAGTACGCTTTCGACTATGCGGCCAAACATGGGCGCACGAAGGTCACCGCCGTTCACAAAGCCAATATCATGAAGCACTCGGACGGCTTGTTCCTGCGCGTCGCGCGGGAGGTTGCCGAAGAGCGCGCGGCGTCGATAGGGTTCGACGATCGCATAGTGGATGCGTTCTGCATGAACATGGTGGTGGACCCCTCCCAATTCGATGTGGTGGTGTTCCCCAACCTGTACGGTGACATAGCAAGCGATTTGGCTGCTGGTTTGGTGGGCGGCTTGGGCATTGCCCCTGGGGCGAACATCGGCAAGCGCTATGCAGTGTTCGAAGCCGTGCACGGCAGCGCTCCCGACATCGCGGGGCAGGACAAGGCGAACCCGACAGCGCAGATCCTGTCTGCCGCTATGATGCTTGATCATGTGGGCGAGCGCGAGGCGGCCGAGCGCATCCGTCGCGCGGTGCGCGCCGTGTATGCCGACGGTAAGTACCTGACCGCCGACATTCGCAAGGCTACAAGGTCGAGCGAGCGGGCTGCACGTTGTTCTGAGTTTACTGCTGCGCTTGAAGAAGCGCTTGAGCAGATGGATTAGAGGAGGAGGTCGTCGATGACGGTCAAGAACGATCGGTTTGCCGCTACGCTTGAGGTGAACGGCGCGGCGTACACGTACTATCCCGTTGCGGGGGTTCCTGGTTCCGAGCGCCTTCCGTACGCGCTGACGGTTTTGCTCGAGAACGTTCTGCGCAACGCCGAGGACTCTGAGGCGGCGGAGAAGCTGGCGGGACGTATTGTTGCTGCGGGAAATGCGGGCGAGGTGGGCAGCGAGGTTGAATTCTGCCCGGCGCGCGTGCTGTTCCAGGACTTCACGGGCGTGCCCGTGTTCGTTGATTTCGCCGTGATGCGCGAAGCGTGCGCGCAGTTGGGCGGAGATCCCGCTAAGATCAATCCGCAGATCCCGTGCGATTTGGTGATCGACCATTCCGTGATAGCCGACGAAGCTGGCTGCGCGGGCGCCCTTGAGCGCAACATGGAGTTGGAGTTCGAGCGCAACCGCGAGCGCTACGACTTCCTGAAGTGGGCTCAGGAGTCGTTCGACAACGTGCGCATCGTGCCGCCGGGAGCGGGCATTTGCCATCAGCTGAACATCGAGCAGTTCGCGCGCGTGGTCATGACGTCGGATGCGGCGGGCGTTGCGGTTGCCGAAGGAGAAGCTCCGGTAGCTTACTTCGACACGCTGGTGGGCACCGACAGCCATACGCCGACGGCCAACGGCATCGGCGTGCTGGGCTGGGGCGTCGGCGGCATCGAAGCCGAGGCTGCGGCGCTCGGCCAGCCGATCACCACGCTCGTGCCGCGCGTGGTGGGCGTGAAGCTGACGGGCCGGTTGTCCGAGGGCGTTGCCGCCATGGACGTGGCGCTGACGTTCGCTCAGATGCTGCGGGCGAAGGGCGTGGTCGGGTGCTTCGTGGAATGCTTCGGCCCGGGCTTGGACAGCTTGAACGCCACGCAGCGTACGTGCATCTCCAACATGACGCCGGAGTACGGCAGCACGTGCACCTTGTTCCCGGTTGACGAGCAGACGTTGGCGTACCTGCGCCTGACGGGACGCTCCGACGAGCAGGTTGCACTGGTGGAAGCGTACGCGAAGGCGCAGGGTTTTTGGAACGACCCCGCCGCTCAAGAGCGTGCTTATGCCGAGGTTATCGAACTTGATTTGAGCGAGGTCGAGCGGTCGTTGGCGGGGCCGTCGCGTCCGCACGACAGGATTTCCCTGTCCGGCGTGCAGGAGCGTTTCCGTGCGGTGTGCGCCGATCGGGGCCTGGATCTGCGCCAGACCGTCCAGGTGGATGTACGGGGCCAGGCTTTCGACATCACGCATGGCGCGCTTGCCATTGCAGCGGTGACCAGCTGCACGACCGCCACCGACCCTCGCATGATGCTGGCAGCGGGCCTGCTTGCTGCCAAGGCGGCGGAGGCGGGGCTTTCGCCGAAGCCGTGGGTCAAGTGCATTTTGGCGCCGGGCAGCAAGGCCACCGAGCTTTTGCTGGAGCGCGCGGAGCTGTTGGACGGTTTGCGTAGCTTGGGATTCTACACGTGCGGCTTCGGATGCATGAGCTGCATCGGGAACTCCGGTCCTATTTTGGATGCGCTGCACGACGTGGCTGACGACGTGGAACTGGCGAGCGTTTTGTCGGGCAACCGCAACTTCGAAGGACGCATCTCGCCCGATGTATCCCAGAACTACCTGGCTGCTCCGGCTGAGGTCATCGCGTACGCGCTTGCGGGCACGATGGACGTCGACCTGGAGCACGATGCGCTGGGCACGCGCCCGGACGGCACGCCGGTGCTGCTGGCCGACATCTGGCCGACCGAGGAAGAGATCGACGCTTTGGTGGAGAGGTGCGTTACCCGCGAGCTGTACGAGGCGGGCACGCGCGGGCTCTACGACGGCGATGCTGCCTGGCAGGCGCTCGGGAAAGAACCGAGCGACACCTTCGCATGGGACGATGCGTCGACGTACGTGCGTCGCGCCCCGTACTTCGACGGCATGGAGCGCGAGCCTTCGGCGCCCGAGGCCATCGAGGGAGCGCGCGTGCTGGGCCGCTTGGGCGATTTCATCACGACGGACCACATCTCTCCGGCCGGATCCATTGCGGCGGACTCTCCGGCTGCTCGCTATCTTGAGGAGCGCGGGGTGGCGCCGGCTGACTTCAACACGTACGGCGCACGCCGCGGCAATCACGAAGTGATGATGCGCGGCACGTTCGCCAACGTGAAGCTGCAGAACCTTTTGGCCGAGGGCAAGAAGGGCGGCTGGACGCGCGATTTCACGGACGGGCAGATTCGCCCGCTGTTCGATGCTGCGATGAAGTACGGGGATGCCGGCGTGCCGTTGGTCGTGGTGGCGGGCAAGATGTACGGCAGCGGCTCGAGCCGCGACTGGGCGGCCAAGGGCCCCATGCTGCTGGGCATTCGGGCTGCGTTCGCCGAGAGCTTCGAGCGCATCCATCGCAGCAATTTGATCGGCATGGGCATTTTGCCGTTGCAGTTCCTGGACGGAGAGAACGCCGAGAGCTTGGGTCTGGACGGATCGGAGCGGTACACGATAGCTCCGATCGATTTTTCGGCAGGGCTGCCCGAGCCGAGCGTGGTGGGCGTGCGGGCCGAGCGCGAAGACGGAACGGCAGTGGAGTTCCAGGCGATCGTGCGGGTGGATACGCCGACCGAGGGGCGCTATTACGAGCACGGAGGCATTCTTCAGTTCGTGCTTCGGAATCTTTTGTAAGAAGAAGGTAACGAGGGCGCTTGATCGTCGCATTCGATCGAGCGCCTTGGTGTATAGTTAAGCATTTAGTATCGGGGAAAGACTGAAAGGGATGCCGTGAAACAGACATCCGGATTTGAAGCGCTGCTCGAAGCGCTTAAACAGTCGGGCGTGGACGTCGACGGAGGTTTCGGCGGTTCGGGCACCGGCTCGCCGTTCAACAACGACGGAGACAACGCCGGACGCGGTGGGCGCGCAAGCGATTCCGCTGCGGGTTCGGGCAATGGCGGCGGTGGAAAGCCGCCGCACGTGAACGTGGAGATCCCGTTCGCCGACCAGGTGGCTGCTTGGGGAAAGAAGGCTCTTATCGGGGCTGCCATCCTCATCGTCATCGTGGGCTTGTGCGCGTATTGGTGGTTCCATCCGCCCATCAACATCCACAGCACGGACACGTGGATGTTCGTGGCCATGTTCATCCTGCTGCCGTTGTTCCTGCTGTTCTGGGGCAAGTCGCGCAGCTATGAGACGGGCACGAGCAAGGTGGATCCGAGCCCTGGCAAGGCGAAGGCGTTCAAGTGGGCGTCGTACCTGCCGATTCTGGTTGCGCTGCTGGGCGTTGTGGGAGCGGTGGCGTCGCTGTCCATCTTCCCGGGCAACGCCGCGAAGTACGCGAACGTGCTGCAGACGACCGAAGACAACTTCGCGCAGGACATCAAAGAGGTCAATTACTCGGAGATTCCCGTTATCGACCGCAGCTCGGCCATCCTGCTGGGCAACCGCGAGATGGGTTCCATTCCCGAGTTCGTGAGCCAGTTCGAGATCTCGCCTCTGTACAGCCAGATCAATTACCAGAGCGCGCCCGTTCGCGTGAGCCCGCTTGGTTACGCGGACCTGTTCAAGTGGTTCACGAACCGCGATGGCGGCATTCCGGCTTACGCCTTGGTGAACATGACGACGCAGGATGCCGAGATCGTCAAGCTTGGCGATAGCCCCATCTACTATTCCGAGTCCGAGCCGCTTGCGCGCAACATCGATCGCCACGTGCAGTTGAGCTACCCCTTCTACATGTTCGATCAGAAGTCCTTCGAGATCGACGACGAGGGGCATCCGTGGTGGATCTGCCCGGTGCAGACCCGCACCATCGGGCTGTTCGGCGGCACCACCATCCAGCGCGTGGTCATGGTTGACGCCACCACGGGCGAGACGCAGGATCTGGCCATCCAGGACGTTCCGCAGTGGGTCGACCATGCGTATCCGACCGATCTTCTGCTTGAGCAGTACAACTGGTCGGGCAAGTACAAGGACGGCTGGCTGAACTCCGTTCTGGGTCAGCGCAACGTGGTGCAGACCACGCCGGGAACCGATGGCAACCTGGGTTACAACTACATTGCCAAAGACGATGACGTGTGGGTGTACACGGGCGTGACCTCGGCCACGGCGGACAACTCCATTGTGGGCTTCGTGCTGATCAACCAGCGTACGGCCGAATCGCATTTCTACTCGGTTTCGGGCGCGACGGAAGAATCGGCTATGCAGTCCGCAGAGGGCCAGGTTCAGAACTTGCGCTACCGTGCGACGTTCCCGCTTCTGATCAACGTCTCGGGGCAGCCGACGTACTTCATGGCTTTGAAGGACGACGCCGGTCTGGTGAAGCAGTTCGCCATGCTCGATATCCAGCGCTACCAGAATGTGGCCGTGGGCAACACGGTTGCCGAATGCCAGAAGGCATACCAGGCTCTGTTGGCAACGAACGGCGTTCTTTCCGATGGCGACGTGGATACGGGCGCGCTCGAGGCGAAGGGCACGATCTCTCACATTGCCCAGGCGGTCGTGGAAGGCAACTCCCACTTCTACGTGAAGCTTGCCGAGGGTTCCAGCATCTATGACTTCGCGTTGCCCGGGCTGATCGAGATCGTCGGATACAAGGAAGGCGACACGATCGAGTTCACCTACGTGGAGGCCGAGCCGACGAATCCTGCACAGGAGATCATCGGCGGCTCCGGCAGCGTCAAGTCTTCGAGCGATGCGGCGGAAAAGACCGCCGAGCAGGCTCAGGCAACGGGCGATGCTCAGGGGAATGCGGCGTAGTTCGCTTGCATGAAACGACAGGTGCGGGGCTTTCCGAAAAATGGGAGGCCCCGCACTTTTTTCTTGACATTCTGAAAAAGCCTGTCAGAATATAAGGGCTGCTTCTTCGAAGCGGCGTTAATGGATGCAGTTCCGCTGCCCAAGACAGCAGGCACCGAAAGGTTTAATCGCGAAGAGACGCGGCCCGCCGAGGTGGTTCTGATAAGTTTCGCGCTTTGACGGCCCCTGTTGTCTTTGGACGGCAGGGGTCGTTTCTTTTCTTCAAGCGACGATCCCACCCGCAAGGGGCGGAACCCGAGTTTGAGGAAAAGGAGGTGTACCAATGCCCAACGTAAAGAACCAAGAGACGCTGGTCAAGATCAAGGAAGATCTGAACGGCGTTTCCGCTGTGTGGGTCGTGGATTACTGCGGCCTGAGCGTGAAGGAGATCCAGGCCCTGCGCTCGGAGATCCGTGAAGCTGGCGCGAGCCTGAAGGTGTACAAGAACACCCTGATGCACATCGCCCTGGCCGAGGCCGAGCTGCCCACGCTGGAGGACATGCTGGAAGGTCCGAGCGCGTTCGTGTTCGCTGGTGAGGACGTGGCTGCCGCTGCTAAGGCCGTCAAGAACTTCGCCAAGACCAACAAGAACCTTGAGATCAAAGGCGGCTTGATGGAAGGCGCAGCTGTTTCGGCTGCCGAGGTGGAAGCTATTGCTTCTCTGCCGTCCCGCGAAGAGCTCATCGCTCAGATCGCCGGTGCTATTTCCGGTGTTGCCCGCGGTCTTGCTGTTGCCCTCAACGGCGTGCCCAGCGGTCTTGCCCAGGTCACGAAGGCTGTGGCCGATCAGAAGGAAGCTGCGTAAATGCAGCGTTGGCGGCATAGGAAATGCCGCCTGATGGTATGAAACAGAAGAGGCCGGAACCTCCGGCCGTTTTGAAAGGAAACTAACATGGCTGTTACTCGTGAAGAGATCATCGAGGCCCTGAAGGAAATGTCGCTGCTCGAGGCTTCCGAGCTGGTTAAGGACATCGAGGAGACCTTCGGCGTGTCCGCCGCTGCTCCCGTGGCCGTGGCTGCCGCTCCGGCTGCCGACGGTGGCGCTGCCGCTGAGGAGAAGACCGACTTCGACGTTGTCCTCGAGGGCTTCGGCGACAACAAGATCGCTGTCATCAAGGTTGTCCGCGAGATCACCGGTCTGGGCCTGAAGGAGGCCAAGGAGGTCGTCGAGGGCGCTCCGAAGGCTGTCCAGGAGGGCGTCAACAAGGAGAAGGCCGAGGAGATCAAGGCCAAGCTCGAGGAAGCCGGCGCTGCTGTTACCCTGAAGTAACTCGCTGGTTCAACGAACTTTGCACAGAGCCCGCTGCACTGCAGCGGGCTCTTTTACGCTCTTTGCCGCTGACGGAATGGCAACGAATTATTGCGCAGCAATCCCGCGCGTGTATGGTGGGAAAAACGAAAGCAAGAGAAGAAGAGGCTCGCTATGCAGACAGGTTATTTTAGCGCCGCCTGGAACGATATCAAGAACTCGCCGGGTTGGTTCGGCAAGCTTGCGGTGTTGTCGCTGGTTGGACTGATCCCCGTGTTCGGGTGGATTGTCGTTTTCGGATACTTGTTCGGATGGGCGCGCGATGTTGCTTGGAACGTGCATGCGCCCATGCCTGCTCGCATATTCGGCAACGAAGACGGCAAGCTGTACAGCCGCGGATTTTTTGCGCTGGTCATAGGCTTGGTGTGCATGCTTATTCCCTGGGTGCTGGAGTTTGTTTGGGCTATGGTCACGGGCATTGGCGCGAACTGGTCGGGTTACGGCTACGGATACGGCGGGACGCTTGCGTTTTTCGGGCTGTTCTCGTTGCTGTTCTCGGTGGTCGTTTTCGCCGGAACGTTGTTCGCCGTGGTGTTCGCGGCGGTGGGCATCATGCGTATGAGCATTTACGGCCGACTGGCTCCAGGCTTGCAGTTCGGCAAGATCTGGGCCATGATACGCCATGATTTCGGCGGCTTGGCTCGCATCTTGGGCATGGCGTTGCTGCTATGGGTGGTTGCGGGGTTCGTCATATCGGTGGTTACGATAGGCATCATGCTGGCGGGCCTGGCGATTGGCTTGGTTGCGGGCATTCCGGTGGTTCATACGGACAGCCCCGCGGTTCTGTTCGCGGCGCTCCCCGGGCTTTTGGCGCTGATCGTGGTGCTGGCCGTGGCATGCGGCGTGCTGTCCATGATGCTGAGCGTGTTCGTTTTGGCTATGGTTTCGCGCGCGCTGGGGTACTGGACGCGTCAGTTCGAGGTTCCAGCATGGCGCGGCCAAGATGATCCGATGCCGTTCGAGATCGAGGCGGCGCAAGCAAGGGCCGCAGGCCAGCAACCGCCTCGGTAGAACCGACAAACCTGGTAGTATGGAACGGTAAGTGCAGCCCGTTGAAGCCGAGCGCTTCGGCGGGCTGTTTGCGTTGCGACGGCAAGGAAGACGGAGGCGCAGGCGTGGGGGAGCGATTTTTACCGGTCAGCCGGGTTGATATGGAGCAGCGAGGCTGGGACCAGGTTGATTTCGTGTACGTGTCGGGCGACGCGTACGTGGACCACCCTTCGTTTGGGACGGCCATCATCACGCGTTTGCTCGAGGCGCACGGGTACAAGGTGGGCGTTATCGCGCAGCCCGACTGGAACGATCCGGACAGCATCGCCGTGTTCGGGGAGCCGCGATTGGCGTTTTTCGTCTCGGCGGGTAACATGGATTCCATGGTGAACCACTACACGGTTGCGAAGAAGCGCCGCCGCACCGATGCGTACTCGCCGGGAGGCGAAGCGGGGAGGCGCCCGAACCATGCGGCGGTGGTCTACAGCAACCTGATACGGCGAACGTACAAGAAGGCTCCCATCGTGCTTGGCGGAATCGAAGCGAGCCTGCGGCGGATGGCGCATTACGATTACTGGTCGGACAAGCTCAAGCGGTCGATACTCCTTGATTCCGGCGCCGACCTGGTGTCGTACGGCATGGGGGAGCATTCGGTGGTGGAGATAGCCGACGCTTTGGCGGCGGGCCTTTCCATCGAGGACCTTACGTTCATCGACGGCACCGCGTATCGTGCGCGTTCCTTGGACCATGTGTACGATGCCGAGATG
>NZ_DBFOSR010000059.1:0-69988 GCF_048427265.1 Paraeggerthella sp. | reverse complement strand
CCCAAGGCACATGCGGCCATTATAGCTTAAACCTCCAGCAAATTTACAATTACCATGGGGCGCGTCTTCGTGCGCTCCCACAGCAGCGAAAGGAGCGCGTCGCGCGCGGCCTTCTTGATCTCTTTAACGCCGCCATCCTTGGAAAGCGCGCGCCCGATGGCGTTTTTCACCGTAGTCTGGGCTTCGCGGACCAGGTAGTCGTCGTCTCCGCCCGTGATGCCGTGCATCTCGACCTGCACCGCTCCTGCCACGGACTTCTTCTTCCCGGAAACCGCCGCAGCCACGGCGGCGAATCCTTGAGCCGCCAGCGCGCTGCGCTCGTCGAGCACGCCCTGGGAGGTATCCCCCACCGACAGGCCGTCGACGAACACGATGCCCGACTGCACGATCTCGCCGCGACGGACGCCGCGCGAGGTCAGCTCGAGGCTTTCTCCGTTTTCGCAGATGAACACGTTCTCAGCGGGCACGCCCGTGGCCTCGGCCAAACGCGCATGCGCCCGCAGGTGCGTGGCTTCGCCGTGCACCGGCATGAACGCCTTGGGCTGCACGATGGACAGCACCAGCTTGAGCTCCTCGGCTCCCGCGTGACCGGACACGTGCACGCGCGCGCGACTCTTGTCGTACACGTCGGCGCCGATCTTCGCCAGGGAGTTGATGACGCGCGTCACCGCTTTCTCGTTGCCGGGCACCGGCGTGGCGGACACGATGACGGTGTCCCCCTCGTCGATGGAGATGGTGCGATGGTCGCCGTTGGCGATTCGCGCCAGCGCCGAGAGCGGCTCGCCCTGGCTGCCCGTGCACATGATGACCACCTGGTCGGCCGGGATGCCCTTGAGGTCGTAGGCGTCCACGATGTCGGTGTCGCTGATGTCCAGGTAGCCCAAGCGACGGGCGATGTCGGTGTTTTGGATCATCGAACGGCCCGTTACCACCACCTTGCGCCCGTTCGCCACGGCCGCGTCGCAGATCTGCTGCATGCGGTGGATGTGGCTGGCGAACGACGCGATGATGACGCGCCCCTTCGCCTGGGAGATGATCTTCGCCAGTTCTTTGCCCACTTCGGCTTCGGAGGGGGTGAAGTTCGGGTTCTGGGCATTGGTCGAGTCGCTCATCATGAGGTCCACGCCGATGCCGCTGAACTTCGAGAGCGCGGCGAAGTCGGTGGTCACGCCGTCGATGGGCGTTTGATCCAGCTTGAAGTCGCCCGTGTGCAGCACGTTGCCGGCCGGACTCTGGAAGAACACGCCCACCGCTCCGGGGATGGAGTGGTTCACGGCAAAGAACTCGGCGGTGAAGCAACCGAGCTTCACCTGGTCGCCCGGCTTGATCTCCACGAGCTTCGCGTTCTTGATCTTATGCTCAGCGAACTTGCCTTCGATCAGGCCCAGCGTCATCTTCGTGCCGTAGATGGGCACCTGGCGGTCAAGGTCTTTCATGAGGTACGGCAGCGTGCCGGTGTGGTCCTCGTGACCGTGCGTGATGATGATGCCGCGAAGCTTCTCGGCATTTTGCAGAACGTACGTGTAATCGGGCAGGATCAGATCCACGCCCGGATGGTTGTCGTCGGGAAACATCAGGCCGGCGTCGTCGAGTATCATGTCGCCCTTGCATTCGAAGGCCGTCATGTTCTTGCCGATGGCATCAAGGCCTCCCAGCGGGATGATCTTGAGCGTTGCGGAGCCGTCTTTCTTGGGCGACGAGAAGTTGCGTCGCGAGCTCTGGTTTCCGGAACCGGGCGCGCGGCGATTGCCGACGCCTTCCTTCGAGAGCTGCGGACGCTGCCGGTCCAGCTTCACGTGCTTGTACGAACGCGTCTTCTCGCCCGACTGCCCTTGCTGGGGATTGCCGGCTTGGTCCTGTTCGGTTTTGCGCGCACGTCCATTTCCGCGTTGCGCGCGCGGCTTGTTTTCTTCCATGTCATTCCTTTTCATCGTGCGCGCACGTCAGCGCATACGCAAGGAGCCGGGAGACCCGGCTTCCTCGCGCGAAGCCTGAACCAAAACGGCCAGCTTCTACGCTTCCGCACGTCGCGGCTATGTCAATGCGTCGTGACCGACGCTACATTCCTTTATTGCAGTACGCCCGTTTCGCGCATGATCTGCGCCAAACGCTCGGACTGTTCGGGTGTCGCATCCACCAGGGGAAGACGGACGCCGCCTACCGGGAAATCGAGCAGGCGCAGCGCCTCTTTGACGAGGATCGGGTTCGACGTTTCGAACAGGCCCGTCATAAGCGGCATGAGGCGGTCGTTGGCGGCCGCCGCCACTTCCCAATCGCCGGCGGCGCACAGATCGACGATTTCCTTCATGCGAGCAGGCGCCACGTTGCCGATCGTCGAGATAACGCCGGCACCGCCCATCTGCATGATGTCGAACGTGGCCGAGTCGTCTCCCGAGTATACGTCGAAGCCTTCGGGGGCAGCGTCGATGATGGCCTTCACCTGGTCCATTCTGCCCGACGCTTCCTTGACGGCTACCACGTTGTCGAATTCGTTGGCCAGGCGCAGCGTGGTTTCCGCTTCCATGTTGACCACGCAGCGACCGGGGATGTTGTACAGGATGATGGGCAGCTCCACCGAGCCCGCGATAGCGCGGAAGTGCTGGTAAATGCCCTCTTGCGGCGGCTTGTTGTAGTACGGGACCACGCACATGAAACCGTCGACGCCCAAGGCTGCGACGTCGCGTGCGAAGTCGACCGTATCGGCAGTGCAGTTGTCGCCAACGTTGGCGATGACGGGGACGCGATCGCCAACGGCCTCGACTACTGCGCTGAACAGCTTCATCTTCTGCGGGTAGAACACGGTCGGGCTCTCGCCCGTGGTGCCGTTGATGATGAGCGAATCGCTGCCGCCGTCGACCAGGCGCACGGCGAGAGCCTGGGCTTTGTCCAGATCCAGTTCGCGATCCTGATTAAAGGGCGTCACCATGGCCGGAATCATGCGACCGAAACGGGGCTGCGACATGCTCGTGCTCCTCACCTTGCTGCAACGCGGCACCGTGCCGCATTGCTGTTCCTACATCATGTACAAACCGTCATTATGCCACGACGCAAGCGTCATGACATGAAGTTCTCCAAACCTACAATGAGGCCTTCGCGCGCGCCTACGCTGCGGATGCCCAGCAGCACGCCCGGCATGTACGACGTGCGATCCCACGAATCGTGGCGAATCGTCAGCGTCTGGCCGAGCGAGCCGAACATGACCTCCTGACTTGCCACGTAGCCCATCGAGCGCACCGCATGCACGGGAACGCCCTCGACGAGCGCGCCGCGCGCGCCCTCCATGCCCTCCATCTCGGTTTCGCGACCCGGAGCCTCGCTTGCGCGCCCGCCGCGAGCTTCCGCGATGATCTGCGCCGTGCGCACGGCCGTTCCCGAAGGAGCGTCCTTCTTGTTGCAGTGATGGAACTCGATGACCTCGGCCTCCAGGAAATACGGTGCCGCCGCCTTGGCGAACTCCATCATGAGCACGGCGCCCGTCGTGAAGTTCGGAGCGTAGAACAAGCACGCGCCCGGCGCCGCCGCTGCCGCAAGCTCCTCGAGCACCTGGTTTGACATGCCCGTCGTGCCTACGACGCAGTCAACGCCGGCCGACAGGGCCGCGCGCACGTTGTCGGCCACGACGGAAGGCTGCGTGAAGTCCACCAGCACGTCGAACGTCGCGCCTTCGAGCGCCTCGGCAATGCTGGCGAACACGGGCTGCGCAGCGTCGAGCTCCGCTCCGTGCGGATCGATGCCGCAGACGACTTCCATGTCTTCGGCCTTCCCTACTGCATCTACCACCGCGGTGCCCATCCGACCTGCACAACCCGACACTGCAACCTTGATCATGTTCTTCCTTTCGTCTTTTGTTTGCAGCATAGTACCACGAGCCGGAAAGGAACGGCGCTGCATCGGCGCATCGGGGCTTCGGCGGCGGGATCGGGCGGCGTTCGCACATGAAGCCCGTCAGCGGCAGAACGCCCTGCGTGGTCCCTGCGACCATTCGCGCCCAAATCTCCGGAAGCGGCCCTACCGCTTCCGGAGAAACGAAACGGGCGCCGACAACCGCAGGGTCGTCGGCGCCCGTCGTCAAACGAAAACGCTCGAACTCGGAAAAGCCGCTTCGGCAGCCTTTCCCGAAAGATTAGCCCTCGTGACGCCTGCGAGGCGTACGGCCGTTGCCGCCGTTGCCGCCGCGGCCTTCGCGACCGCTACGACCGGGACGGGTGTCGCGGTCTCCGCGGTCCTCGCGACGCGGACGGTCGCCGCGCTCGGGAGCTGAGCCGGCGGGCGCTTCCGGCTTGTCCAGGCGGTCGAGCGAGATCTTACCGGAGTTGGGATCGACCTCGAGCACCTTCACCTTGACGATGTCGCCCAGGTTCAGCACGTCTTCCACCTTGCCCACGCGGCCGTTCGCCACGCGGCTGATGTGCAGCAGGCCGTCCTTGCCCGGCGTGAGCTTGACGAACGCGCCGAAGTCCTTGATGCCCACGACTTCGCCGTCGAACTCCTCGCCCACCTCGGGCTCCTTGACGATGCCCAGGATCATGGCCTTTGCAGCGTCGCCAGCAGGGCCCTCGATGGCGGCAATGTGGATGGTGCCATCTTCCTGGATGTCAATGTGCGCACCCGTCTCCTCCTGGATACCGCGCACGACCTTGCCGCCGCTGCCGATGACGTCGCGGATCTTGTCAACGGGAATGTGAATGGTCTCGATGCGCGGCGCGAACTGGGAAAGCTCCTCGCGCGGTGCGGCGATGGTCTCCAGCATGGCGCCCAGGATGTGAGCGCGGCCCTCGCTTGCCTGCTTGAGCGCGCGAGCGAGGATGTCGACGGACAGGCCGCGGGCCTTGTTGTCCATCTGAAGAGCCGTGATGCCCTTCTCGGTGCCGCACACCTTGAAGTCCATGTCGCCGAGGAAGTCCTCGATGCCCTGGATGTCGGAAAGGATGACCACGTCGTCGCCCTCTTTGATGAGGCCCATGGCAATGCCGGACACGGGAGCCTTAATGGGCACGCCAGCGTCCATGAGCGCCAGCGTGGAACCGCACGTGGACGCCATGGAGGACGAACCGTTGGACTCCAGCACCTCGGACACCACGCGGATGGCGTAGGGGAAGTCGTCCTCGCTCGGCAGAACCGGAATGAGAGCGCGCTCCGCAAGGGCGCCGTGACCGATTTCGCGACGCTTCGGAGCGCCCATGCGGCCGGTTTCGCCCGTGCAGTACGGCGGGAAGTTGTACTGGTGCATGTAGCGCTTGCCCTCGGCGGGGTCGATGGTGTCAAGGCGCTGCCACTCGTTCAGCATGCCGAGCGTGCAGATGGAAAGCGCCTGCGTCTGTCCGCGCTGGAACAGGCCCGATCCGTGCACGCGGGGCAGGTAGCCCGGCACGATGTAGAGCGGGCGGATGTCCTCGGGGCGACGTCCGTCGGCGCGCTCGCCCGTCTCGATGACCATGGCGCGCATAGCCTTCTTCTCGAGCTTCTTGAGCTCGGCGGAAACGTCGCCCTTCCAGGCGGCCAGTTCCTCGTCCGTGAACTGCTCGGCCTTGATGCGGTTCTTGAGCTCTTCCACCTTGCCCATGCGAGCCTGCTTGTCGGCGTCGCGCAGCGCGGCGGCCATCTCGGCCTCGAACGGAGCGATGCGCTCGGCGATAGCCGGATCGGCCACATGCACGGGCCACTCGCGCGGCTCGATATGGGCGCGGTCGAGGAAGCGCTGCTGCGCCTCGCAGAACGCGGCGATGGCCTCCTGGCCGAACGTCATGGCCGCCAGCATGTCCTCTTCGGAGATCTCGTCGGCGCCGGCCTCCACCATGGAGATGTAGTCGGCCGTACCGGCGATGGTCAGCTCGAGGTCGGAGTTCTCGGATTCCTCGAACGTCGGGTTGACGATGAACTCGCCCGTTTCGGGGTTGCGGCCGATGCGCACGCACGCAGCAGGGCCGTCGAACGGAGCGGCGCCCAGCATGAGGGCCGCGGAAGCGCCCATGACGCACACGGTGTCGGGCGGGTTGATGCTATCCACCACGAGCGTCGTGCACACGATGTGCACCTCGCGCTTGAATCCGTCCACGAAACCGGGGCGGATGGGACGGTCGACCATGCGCGCGGTCAGCGTGCCCTTGTCGGACGGACGCGCTTCGCGCTTGAGGTAGCCGCCGGGGATGCGGCCGACGGCGTACATCTTCTCGATGAAGTCGACCGTAAGGGGAAAGAAGTCGTAGTCTTTCTCCTGGTTCGAGATGACGGCCGTCACCAGCACGGTGGTGTCGCCCTGAGTGACGACGACCGAGCCCGTGGCCTGCTTGGCCAGCTCGCCTGTCTCCAAACGGTACTGCTTCCCGTACAGTTCGAAGGATTCGACGATTTTCTCCATAAGCTTCTTTTCTTTCTCTTCACCTGAGCGGCCCTAGTGCTGCTCAGCTTCTTCGGCGACGAGGTACTTACGTTTTCTCTCTGCCGCGAGCGAATGCGCCCTTGCGCTTCCGACCGCTTGTATTTCCAACCCCGCTCGTGCGGGGAAAGATCCCTGCGTTTATGCGAAAAAGCCCGCCGGGGCGGGCTTCTCGGAGCTTAGATGTTGTCGCGGATGCCCAACTTCTTGATGAGCACGCGATACTCTTCGATGTTGCGGTTCTTGACGTACTTCAGAAGACCGCGACGCTTACCGATGAGCATCATGAGGCCACGGCGCGTGTGGTTGTCCTTCTTGTGCACCTTCAAGTGCTCGGTCAGGTTGCGGATGCGCTCGGAAAGAATCGCGATCTGCACCTCGGGGCTACCGGAGTCGCCCTCGCCCTTACCGAACTCCTTGATGAGCTCCGCGGTACGCTCCTTGCTGATGCTAAGCCTATCAGCCATGTCTCCACCTTTCCTGCGGGCCTTGCGGCTCCGCGTTTTCTGCGCTCGTCCGAAAACGGAGCGCGGGGTACGCGCTTTCCTCTGGGTGGACATACGGTGGACGTATGCGAACCAAGCGGAAAGTGCCTGCGTTTTCGCAGCCCACCTATTGTATGCCAAGCACCCGCGCCCGGCAAGCAGACGATACGGGCGCGCCACAGCTTGCCCACATATAACGGCGTCGGTCACTCGCAAGCGCTCTGCGACGGCGCGATCACGCTCGACCCCTGGGGAATCCAGATGGTGAACGAAGTGACGCCCGCATCGCTTGTCGCATAGATGTCGCCGCCGTGCGCCCGCGCTATCTCGCGCGCGATGGCAAGCCCCAGCCCCGCCCCTCCCGACGAGGCGCGCGCCTCGTCCGCGCGGAAGAACTTCTCGAAAATGCGCTCGATATGCTGGGGAGACAGTTCGCGGCCCCGGTTGGTCACCGTCAGCTCCCACCACACGAAGCCGTCCGCCGCAACGGTCAAGTTCGTGCGCACGACCACGTCGGTTCCGGCATCGGCGTACGCCACCGCGTTCTTCATCACGTTGTTGAGCACGCGCGCGACGCGGCTTGCGTCCGCAAACACCGAAAGCTCCTCGGGTCCTTCGTAGGCCAGGCTCAGGGCGCGCCCTTCGGCCAGAGGATAGAACTCCTCGATCACCTGGTTCACGAACAGAACGCCGTCGAAACGCGAGCGCTCAATGGGAAGCGCCTGTAAATTGTACCGCGTGATCTCGAAGAACTCTTCGAGCAGCTCCTCAAGCCGATGCGCCTTCGCCAACGCGATGCCCGTGTAGCGAGCGCGGACTTCCACTGGTAAGTCGGGCGACTCTTCAAGCAGCGAGAGGTAGCCGATAATGGACGTGAGCGGCGTCTTGATGTCGTGCGCCAAATACATGACCAGCTCGTTTTTGCGCTCCTCGGCCGCCTTGGCCGTGCGCTCGTTCTGCTCCGACTCCACCTTTATCCCGTTCAAAGCCATGGCCGTTGGAGCCAGCTCGGCCGGCAGCACGATGGGGCCTTCCCGCTTCGCGAGAATGTCGGACACCGAGTCGAGCAGCAGATCGAAGTAGCCGAGCGCCCGGTTAATGCCGGAGCGCACCACCAGCACAATTCCCAGGACGAACCCGCAAATCGTCAGCGGGATGAACAGCATGGCGATCAGTCCGTGAATCTGGTCGTTGTACAGCACCAATCGGTAGACGAGGTTGGATACGACGTTGCCCAGCGTCAGCATGAACAGCGCGAACCCTGCTATGTACGCCACCGAGAACAGGATCACGTTCACGATCGTACGGCGCAAAATGGCATTCGAAAGCCTGCGCGTCTGATCCTGCCGGGCCTGGTCGAGGACCGTTTCCTTCATAGCATCCATCCCTTTCCTTGCAAGCGCGAGGCTGTCAGCCCAACTTGTACCCGACGCCCCACACCGTCTCGATGAATTCCTGCGAGGAATCCACGGCGGCCAGCTTCTTGCGCACGTGCCTGATATGCACCATGACCGTGTTGTTGCTTTGAGGGTTCGCAGGTTCGTTCCATACGCTCTCGAACAGCGATTGCGATGCCACCGGCCGCCCTTTCGCGCGCAGCAGCTCCGCCAGTATAGCGAACTCCTTCGGCGTGAGCGTGAGCGGTTCGCCGTGCAGCGAGGCTTCGTGGGCACCCTCGTCGAGCACGATTCCGCTCGATTCCAACAGCGACGGCGTTGACCGCGCATCTGAGGGTTGAGCCGTGCGGCGAAGACGCGCCCGTACGCGGGCTATCAGCTCGCGCGGCTTGAACGGCTTGACCACGTAGTCGTCGGCGCCCAGCTCGAAGCCGACCACCTTGTCGATCTCCTCGTCTTTCGCCGTGAGGAAAATGATGGGAACGGCGCTTGTCCTGCGGATCTCGCGACAGCAGGCGAACCCGTCCATACCGGGCATCATGATATCGAGGATGACGAGGTCGAACCCCTCGCGCTCGAAAACGTCGAGCAGATCGGCGCCCGCGTAGAACACCGCGGGCTCGAAGCCCCGCTCGGAAAGCAGCTGTCCTACCAGGTCGGCGATGGCCTGCTCGTCATCGCATACGGCCACCCGGTTCCTCGACTCCACGTCTAGCCCCTTTCCTTGCCTCTCGTTGGATTCATTGTATCCGCCCCGGTCGATCCCCCGGTCGCGGCGACTCAAAATTTAAGGAAAGCTTAATACATCGGTTGGCGTTTCTTATGAGACGCGAAAGCTGCCTGCGGGGATACTGGAAGCGAAGGCTCGCGCGGACCGACGCCCCGCCCCGCGGCGCTCCGCCGCATCGGCCAGTAGAAAGGACCCGCTATGGGCTACACCAATTCGTTCGAGCACGATCGTCACGGCTATCGGCCCGTCCGCCGCAGCGCGCCAGCTCGACGTGGCACGGCGAAAGGACGGGCCGGCGCCGTCAAGCTGGCCGGGTTGACGGGACTTGTCGCCGCGCTCGTCGGGGCGTGCTTCTACGCAGCCACCTCGCTCACGACGCTCATCGAGGGCGCGCAGGCAACCGCGAACGCCGGTCCCGCAGCGCAAAGCACGCCGCGCAGCGCCTGGCGCATCGGCGAGATGCCGATCCTGTACCAGGAAGATCCCGCATGGTCGAACACGACGTACGCAGGAGACTCCTTCGGGGAAACCGGCTGCGGCCCCACGTGCATGACCATGGCGTACATAGCTCTGACCGGGAAAGACGATATGACCCCGGCCGATATGGGGGCGTTCTCGGAAAGCCTGGGGGCGGCATCCACCGAAGGCACCGCCTGGACCTTCATGACCGACGGCGCAGCCCGGCTGGGACTTGCCGCAACCGAGCTGCCCGCCGACGAGGCCAGCATCAGGCGGGCGATCGTTTCGGGGTCGCCCGTGATATGCAGCGTAGGACCCGGGGACTTCACCACCACGGGGCATTTCATCGTGCTTGCAGGCATCGACCAGCAAGGCCGGCTCATCGTGCGCGACCCCAACAGCCCCGAGCGCACCGCGCAAAGCTGGGATTTCCAAACCGTTCTCGGCCAATGCCGCGCCATCTGGGCGTACCAAGCGGCATGATCCGCTAGGGCCGCGCCCGGTTCAGAAGGCGCGGCCCTAGCGGGCGGTCTGCGCCTCGCGAAGCCCTTTCACCAACTGATCGGCGCACGATGTGGAACGGCGGCCGCACGTATTGCCTTCGAGCAGCGCAGCAACCTCGTCCACCGACATGCCCTGAACCAGCTTCGAGATAGCTTTCAGATTGCCGTCGCAGCCCCCCACGAAGTCGATATGCGACACCGAATCGCCCTCAAGCTCGATGTTGATCTCGCGGGAGCACGTTCCCCTCGTCTTGTACGTGTACATGTCAAACCTTTCCTCTTGCTAGAATAACCCGCTCGTGAACAGAAAGTTCAACGATTTCAAGCGCGTCCCAACATGTTCGTAGATCCATTCCTGGCAAAAACGCAGAACCGCGAAGGCTTCGGAGGGACCCGCCTCCATGTCTTCGATGGCGGAGAACGTGGAGCAGAGCAGGGCTTTGCTCCAGGCTACCACCTCGCCGGGCACCAGCTGCGACTCAACCTGGGACGCGCAGCTTGAGCAGAGCACCCCGCCCTCGCGATACGACACGAACACCTCGCTGCGTTCGGCAGAAGCAACGTCGCAGGCGCATCCCGCGCAGACGCTCAAACTGGGGCGCAAGCCCGCAAACGACACGGTCTTGAGCAGGTGAGCTGCGCAGATCAACGGAGCGCGCGATGCGTCTACCCGTCCCAGAGACGAGAGCGCGGTGCAGGTCAATGCGAACAACCGAGGGCTCTCCAGATCCATCTGCGTAACGCGGTCGAGCAGCTCGGCCATGGGAGCCGCGCAGGCCGCGTGCTCCATGTCGCGGCGCAAGCGCTCGTTGCTCTCCACCAAGCGCGCTTCCTTCACCACGTCAAGGCTGCGCCCCCGCGCTAAAAGCACGTCTGCCACCGAATAGAGCTCCAAACGCGAAGAGAAAGAGCTCGCAGGCTTGCGCGCGCCCTTCGCCACCGCGCGCACCTGCGAACCGTCCTCGACGAGCATCGTCAGGATCAGATCGCTCTCGCCCAGCTTCGTCTTGCGCAGCACGATGCCGCGCGCATCGTAGGTTGGCTGAGCCACGCCGCGCCTACGAAATGCTCACGATGCTGTTCGCGCTGTCCCAAACGATAACGCCGCTCTTCTGCTTGTACGAGCCGCGCACCGTCTCGCCGTCGAGCGTGGTTATCGCCGCAGCCGTGATGGTGAAAGCGGTCGTGTCGTTTCCTTGGTACGTTATGCCGTCGACCGACTGGATCGCGTAGGTGGTCCCCCCGATGTTCACCGTGCCCGCACTTGCCAGATACGCCTGCGCCGCCGCCGTCAGCTCGGCCCCGCGCGAACGCGCGATGTTGACGGTAACGCTCGAACCCGACGCAACCTTCTCGCCTGCCGCAGGCGACGTGCCCAGGATGGTTCCGTCAGCCGCAGCGTCATCGTAAACGTAGGCGCTCGTGGCCGTCAGGCCCTCGGCCTCGATCGCGGCAACCGCCTGATCCCAGGTCATCCCCGTGATATCGGGAACCGTGTATGCAGCGGCCACCGTAACGGTGACGGGTTCGTTCGCCTTGGCCTTCGTACCAGCTTCGGGGGAAACGGCCAAGACGATGCCTTCGCGCTCGTCTGATTTCTGCGTCACGAACTTCACGTTCTCGAAACCGAATTCCTTCAGCTTCGCAGCGGCTTCATCGCGCTGGATGCCTACCGTTTCGGGCACGACGCGCGCTTCCGACACGTGTATGACAACCTCGGTTCCCTCGTCTTGGCGCGCGCCGGCGCCCGGGTCCATAAGCAGCACGACGCCTTCGGTCTCGTCGGACTTCACCTGCATGGTGCGCACCGCGAAGCCCTTGCCCTCAAGCACGTACGTGGCGTCGGTCTGCGTCATGCCCACAACATTGGGAAGGATCTTGCCGCCCCAAAGCTCCATCTGGTACGTCGCAACCGCTGCGATTCCCGCGGCGGCCACCAAGCATGCGAGCACGATGGCAACCACCTTGCCCTTGCCGCCCTTCTTCGCGTTCGGATCGGGCGCGCGGAACTCCTTCTGCTTCGGCGCTGCGCCGCCTTCGATACGCGGCATCTCCATCGTGCCGCCGGAACGCCACGACGATTGCGGCGGCACGTAGTTGGAATCGACCAAGCACTCGTCAAGGCCGGAAAGGTCGGCCGTGCGCCCCGCCTCGAAGTCTTCCTGAGAACGCTTCGGAATGAACGGGGTCAGATCGTCGTCACGCGTCGGCGGCTCCTCGGAAGCCTCATCGGAGACGGCTTCTTCGTCGGACGGGCTGAAATCGAACGCGTTGCCGTCTTCGTCGACGTTCACGCCCGCAACGTCTATGGCGGGAAGCTTGGCGGGGTCGAGCGGGCCGGATGATCCCGCTTGCACGCCGGCAGTCGGCTCTTCCTCGTCGGAAGAGACCGAGCCTGCGAAATCGGGATCGAGCTCGTCGTCGTTCGCGGCTTCGGGTACAGGTGCAAGCGACTCCCGATCGGCATCGACCGCGGCGGCAACCTCGGCTATTTTCCCCGACAGCGGCAGTCCGCATTCGTTGCAGAACTTCGCGCCGTCGCGGTTTTCGGAATGGCAATGAGGACAGATCATGCTGACTTACTCCCTCGCAGGTGACGGTACGAAAAGATTGTAGCCGAAAAACCACGAGAGCACCCGAACAACCCGGCGAACCTCCGGTTCACGACAATACTTGCAAAAAAACGCGAGCCAAGCTGGCTTCGGCGCGCCGAAGCGCGTGCATCAAAGCCCTACAAGCCCTCGCCGTAGCCGAATCGGCGAATCTGGTTCTCGTCGCGCCGCCAGTTCTTCTTCACCTTGACCGACAGGTCCAAGAACACCCGCGTGCCCAGCAGCTGCTCAAGGTCGGCGCGCGCTTCGGTGCCGATCTGCTTGATGGCGGCGCCTCGTTTGCCGATGATGATGCCCTTCTGGCTGTCGCGCTCCACGTAGATGCGCGCGAAGATGCGATGGAGATCCTTCTTGCGGTCGTATTCCATCTCTTCCACCTGCACGCCGATAGCATGGGGCACTTCGTCGTGGAACGAACGCAGGATCTTCTCGCGGATGAACTCCGCCACCACGACCTCGATCGGCTGGTCGGTTTCCATGTCGAGCGGGAACCACGCCGGGCCCTCGGGCAGCAGGAACACCACTTCCTCGATGAACGCGTCTACGTTCTTCCCGGTCTCGGAGGACAAGCCCACCATCGCATCCCATTCGCCAAGCTTCTCGGCCGCTTCGCGTTGGCGGGAAAGCTGCTCGGGATTCACGAGGTCGGTCTTGGACAGCACGCAGATCTTCTTCGCGCGCGATCGGCGCAGCTGCTCGGCCACCCACTCGTCGCCGCGGCCCACGGGCTTCGACGCGTCGATGAGCATGGCCACCACGTCCACGTCCTCGAGCGCCTTGAGCGCGGAGACGTTCAGCTCCTCGCCCAGCGCGTCATGCGGCTTGTGCAGGCCGGGCGTGTCCACGATGATCATCTGGTAGTCGTCTTTGGTGTAGACCGCGCGGAAGCGGTGGCGCGTGGTTTGCACGGTGTTCGACGTGATGGCGATCTTCTTGCCCATGATCGCGTTGAGCAACGTCGACTTGCCGGCGTTCGGCCTGCCCACCAACGTGACGAAGCCGGATTTGAAGTGTTCGGGCATTTTCAAGGTTGCGTTCCTTCCAACCGATTCTGTATCTTTGCGCGACGCCGAAGTTCTACGCCCCGAGCAGCGCCGCCAAGCGAGGGACGAACACGAGCGCGGCCACCGCCACAGCGGCGAGGGCGAACACGAGCACGGCCGCCGCCGCGCAGTCCTTCGCGCGCCGCGCCAGCTCGTGGTACCCGGGCGACACCAGGTCGACCACCGATTCGAGCGCCGTGTTGAAGCACTCCGCCGCGAACACCGCAGCGATGCACAAAACGATCGCGATCCACGATACGGCGTCGATGCGCAGCAGAACGCCCAGGATCACGGCCGCTGCGGCAACGGCCAGGTGTATCTTCATATTGCGCTGCGTGCGCACCGCGAAGACAAGCCCGTCTCCCGCGCATGAGAACGCGCGGCCGAGCGAAAACCTCGCATGCGATTCCTTCGACGCCCGATTGCGGACGAACCCTTCTTCGTCCCGCACGTCCCCCTGCGCAGAAGCGCGCTTTTCCCCGTCCTCGTCCATGATGTTCGACGCTTTCGTGATCACGTCGAGCGCTTAGCGCTTCGACCAGGCTTCGAGGATCTCGGCCTCGCGCTTTTCCATGACCTCGGCCTCGTTGTCCTCGATGTGATCGTAGCCGCACAGGTGCAGCAGGCCATGCACGAGAAGCAAGCTGATCTCCTCTTCGAAGGTGGTGCCGAACTCGCGCGTCTGCCTGCTTGCCACGTCCGGGGCGATGATCACGTCGCCCAGCTCGAAGACGGGGTCCTGCGCCAGCGTCATGGCCGACAGGTCGTCGTCCACGCCGTCGCACTCGAACGACAGCACGTCGGTGGGACCGGATTTCTGGCGGTACTTCTCGTTCAGCTCGGCGATGGCCTCGTCGGTGACGAAGCTGATGGACACCTCGGTGTTGAAGGGCTTGTCCTCGCGCGTCAGCACGAACTGAGTCAACTCGTGCAGCGGCAGCTTTTCCAGCTCGTCTTTTCTAAAATCGTAGTTGATCTGGATATCCATGGCTTATCCCTTCTTGCTTGCCTGGTCGTAGGCGGATACGATGGCGGCCACCAGGGAATGGCGCACCACGTCTTTGCCGGAGAAGTCGCAAAACGCGATATCGTCCACATCTTCGAGAATGCGGCGGACGCCCTTGAGCCCGGAAATGCCGCGCGGCAGATCGAGCTGGGTCACGTCGCCCGTGATCACCATCTTGGAACCGAATCCCAAACGCGTCAAGAACATCTTCATCTGCTCGGGCGTGGTGTTCTGCGCCTCGTCGAGGATAATGAAGCTGTCGTTGAGCGTGCGCCCGCGCATGAACGCAAGCGGGGCGATTTCGATGACGCCGTTGTCTATGAGCTGGGTTGCGCGCTCCATGTCGGTCATGTCGAACAGAGCGTCGTAAAGCGGACGGATGTAGGGATCCACCTTTTCGGTCAAGGTGCCCGGCAGAAAGCCCAGGCTCTCCCCCGCCTCCACGACGGGCCTCGTCAAGATGATGCGTCCCACTTCCTTGCGCTTGAGCGCAGCCACCGCCATGGCCATGGCCAGGTAGGTCTTGCCCGTTCCGGCCGGCCCGATGCCGAAGGTGACGGTGTTTTCGCGAATGGCGTCCACGTACTGCTTCTGACCGGCGGTCTTCGGGCGTATGGCCCGTCCTCGGTACGTGAGCAGGATGTCCTCGCGCAAAGCGCGCGGCGAGAATTCAGCCGTGCGCAGCAGGTCGATAGCGCGACGGACGTAGTCCGAAGTGGGCTCGTCGCCGCCTTCCACCAGCTTGATGAGATCCGAGAACAAAACGGTAAGCGACTGCACCTCGATGGGATCGCCTTCGAGCATGATGGAATCGCCCCGTACCGTGATGCGCGCCTCGAACGCGCTTTCCACGATGTGCAACAGCTCGTCGGCCGGGCCCACGATGAGCGCCATGTTCACGCTCTGAGGAGCCGTGAGGGTAATGTGCGTCTGATCAGTCATGCCGGCTATTGTACCATGCGGCCGCCCGCTCGGAGACGATGTCACCGAACCGACAAGGGAATATGGTGCAGGTGCCCAAAACGGTGCCCGGAACAAGTTCGCAGTCGATTCGCATTGTCGCCCGAAACGTACGGTTTTGCCGCAGAAACCGTACGTTTCGGGCGACAATGCAGTCCGCGGGACCGTCCCTAGGCCAGGCGGTACGCCCAGAGCGCCTTGGTCTGGCCGATCACCTGGTCGATGTTCCACGTGCGATCCGAGCGCTGCGCCGAGTACGGATCGTTCACCTTGAGCGTGCCGTCGTCGGCGAGCCCCGTTACGACGAAGAAGTGGCCGTTGTCCGTGAAATCGCCGGGGCCGACGTTGCAGATGACCACCGCGCCGCTTTCGAGCGCGCTGCGCAGGCTGCCCGCATCGACCCCGATCGGCTGGCAGGACAGGCCAAGCGACGCCGCTTCGTTGGTCAAGAAGGACGAATCCGTGCCGTCGAAGGTGGCCATGTAGCCGCCCTGCTTCGCCCGAACGCCCATGTCGTAGGGCGACAGGTCGCTTTTGCCTGTCAAACCCTGGTACACCATGGAAAGCGCCGTGGGACAGCACCCCGTAAGCGCGAACGTGGTCGAGCTGTACACGGTGAAGCCCCAACGGCTGTCCCACTGGTACAGCCGGGGCACCTCGCCTTTGCGCGCCTCGTCGCACGCCCCGGCTCCGCTGGCAGGATACGCGTCGGGGAACTGCCTGACGGAGGAAACGGCCTCGGGCTCGGTCGCCGCCAGTTTGAGCAGCTTGTACTGCACCGCTTCGCCGTCAACCGCGTACGCTTGGGGATGCGCGGCAATCCAAGCCGCATCGTCGCTGGTCTCGGCCGCTTTCACAAGCTGCGCGGTCAGGTCGTCTCCGAGTATCGCGGAAAGAGCCGCCTGGTCGATGGGATCTTTCTGCGGTTGCTGCGCTTCAGGGGCAGGATCGGGAGCCGGCTCGGGCTGCTCGGCCGTGCAGCTTGCGCAGCTGCGAACGCCCACCACGGCTAGCACGATCAGGAGCACGGCCGCAAGCCCTGCAAGCAGGCGCTTCGGACCGAGTGCGCGGACGGCATTCGACACGGCATCGACGCCCGCAAGCAAGAGGTCGGCCGGTTTCGAGCCGCCATGATGCTGCTCGCCCGCACCTGCGCGGCGGGCTTGCCGACCATCGGGGCGCGACGACGCTTCACGTGGCGGATGCGGACCGGCCGCTTGCCCGTTGCGCCGTGCGGTTCGCTCTTCAAGCCGTTTGCGCGCTCGCTCGCGCGCCTCTTCGTCGGTCATGGCTTCCCCGTTTCGCGATCGTTATCGAAACAGAGTATACCGTTGCACCTGCGCGAACGCCAGACGGAAGTCGGTCGTACAGGACTTCCGCCAGCAGTTGGCTACAGGGCGACCTCGACGAGCGACCCGACTTGCGCGCCCGCAGGAGCGTCCACCTCGTGATAGCTTTCCGTCATGGCCACGCCGCCCTCTTCCACCAGGGCAAGCTCGACGGTTCCCACGCGACGGGCGCGGTCGGCGGCGCGCAGCTCGTCGCCGAGGGCGCGCAGGGCCGCGGCGCGCGACGCCTTGACCTCGGAAGCCACCTGGTCGTCGCGCGCGGCCGCCGGCGTTCCCTCGCGGCGCGAATAGGGAAACACGTGAATCTTCGAGAAGCGGCAACGCCGCGCCACGGCAAGCGTCTCCTGGAACTCGGCATCGGTCTCGCCCGGAAAGCCCACGATGACGTCGGTCGACAGGCTGATGCCGGGCACGCTGGCGCGCAATCGGTCCACGAGCGCCTCGAAACGCCTTGCATCGTAAGGACGCGCCATCTCGCGCAGCACCTTGTTGCTACCCGCCTGCAAGGGCAGGTGCAGATGGCGGCACACGCGACCCTGCGCAGAAGCCAGCAGCTCGATGAACGCCTCGTCGACGTCGCGCGGCTCGATGCTCGACACGCGGAAGCGCACGGGAGGCGCGTCGGATTCGTGCAGGCCCGCCGTCTCGTCGAGCAGGCGGCGCAGCAGATCGGCCAGGCGCAACGCGCTTGGATCGCGCCGCGCGCCGTCGCGATACGACCCCAGGTTGATGCCGGTCAGCACGATCTCGCGCGCTCCGGCGCGTGCGAGCGATGTGCATTCGGCTGCCACGTCGTCGGCTGGACGACTGGCGGCGCGACCGCGCGCCACGTGCACGATGCAGTACGTGCACGCGTTGTCGCATCCGTCTTGCACCTTCACGCCCACGCGCGTCCGAAAGCCTCGACCCAGCGGCAGCACCGAAGCAGGCGCAAGCTCGACGTGCCCTTCGCCCGCCTTGGCGACGCAAGGAACGGCGCCCGTATGATCCCATTGCCCTTGCTCGATCTGCTCCAGAAGCTGGCCCTTGCCCACGACGCGCACGCGCGAATCCATGGCCTCGTACGTTGCGGCGTCGATGGCCACCGCGCACCCGGTAACCGCCACCGCGGCTCGATCGTTACAACGCAGCGCGCGCCGCACGGCCTTGCGCGTCTTCTTCTCGGCCTCGCCGGTAACGGTGCACGTGTTCACCACGATCAAATCGGCTTCGCTTTCAGCAACGCAGGCCTGCCCTCGGGCAAGCAAGGCGGCGGCGAAGGAATCCGACTCGACACGGTTCACCTTGCACCCCAGGTTCACCACGGCGAAGCTCATAGCAGCCCCTTTCGAGGAGCGCGGCCGGGATCGAGCGTCCGGCGGCCCGCTTCCCCGGCTTCGCCCGCCTGCTCGGGCGTACGGACGGATTCGCCCTCGGAGGCGCCGCTCGGCAACGGATCCGCCCCGTCGCCCGCATCGCCCCGGTCGCTCACCGCCGCCATGCGACCCAGCTCGTAGAGCACGAGCGCCGGCGCCACGATGCCCGCCGTTTCCGTACGCAGAATGGAAGGTCCCAGCGTGACCAGCGCCGAAGAAGGGTTGCATTCCAGAAGCGCATCCACCTCACGCTGCGTCAAACCGCCTTCCGGGCCGACCACCACGACAATGCGCGCCTCGTCGGCCGGCATGCTGTTGCGCATGAGGCCACGCGCGATCGCGTCCTCCAAGCGCGCCGTCTGCGGAGCCTCTTCCCAGCAGATCAGCACCGCAGTCGCGTTCTTCGCGAACGCGCACGCCTCGGCAAGCGACAAAGGCGCGCTCACCTCGGGAACCGCTCGCTGGCCCGACTGCATGGCGGCGCTTTTGGCGATGGCACGCCAACGCTCCGCCTTGGACGCAGTCTTTTTCGCATCCAGTTTGACGATGGAGCGCTCGCATGAAAGCGGGACGAACCCGCTCACTCCCAGCTCGGTCGCGTGGCGCACGACCGTTTCCATCTTGTCCCCCTTGGCAAGGCCCTGCACGAGCACCACCGAGGGCCCGTTGGAGCCGCGCTCGAACCGCTGGGCTACGCGCACCAGGGGAATCTGGTCGGAAAACGACACGATCTCGCATTCGAAATAGTCCTGCGCGGCATCCACCACGGCAATGTGCTCGCCCGGAGCAAGGCGCAGCACGCGCGCATGCTTGGCATCGTCGCGTGCCAAGCGCAACGGGAAGGACTCGGCGGGCTCGTCGGCGATCACCTGGTCGTGCAGGTAGAAATGTGGCAGGGACATACGGGGAACCTCGCAGGTCGAACGGTCGCAGGGTGATACAAGTGGGCGCATCGGCCGGCAGGCCGACGATCCTACTGGAACGCGTCGCGCAGTTTCTGCAACGGCGTGCGCTCGTCGGCCACGTCCTCGCCCATCTCCTCGGCCAGCTGCTCCAAAAGCTCGCGCTGCTTCTTGGTGACCTTCTTGGGCACCTGCACGTTCACATGCACGAACATGTCGCCGCGCGCGTCGCTGCGGAAGCGCGGCATGCCGCAGCCCTTCACGCGCACCACCTGCTCGTTCTGGCAGCCTTCGGGAATGCGAACCTGCACCTTCTCGTCCTCGAAGATGCCGTCGATCTCGATTTCCGAACCGAGCGTTGCCTGCACGATGGACACGTTCGCACGCGCGTGCAGGTTGTCGCCATCGCGTTCGAAGAACTCATGCGGCTGGATGCGGCAGGTTACGATCAGGTCGCCCGGACGCGCGCCGTGCATGCCTGCTTCGCCGAAGCCGGACAGGCGAAGCTGCTGGGAATCGCGGATGCCCACGGGAACCTCCACGGTCACGCGCTGGCGGTCGGGCACGCGGCCCTGGCCCTCGCATTCCGGGCACGGGTTCTCGATAGTATGGCCGGTGCCGCCGCAGGTCTTGCACGTGGTGGCCGTCTGCATGTCGCCCAAGAACGTACGCTGCACGGTGACCACGCGGCCTTGCCCGTTGCAATCGGGGCACACGACCTCGCGACCGTCGGGGCCCAAGCCCGAGCCGTCGCAGTCGGGGCACGGAGCCAGGCGATCGTACACGATCTCCTTCTTGGCTCCAGCGGCCACTTCCTCAAGCGTCAGGCGCAAGCCGACGCCCATGTCGCGGCCTTCGCGGCGCTGGGGCGCATGGCCAGCGGCCTGCCCGCCGAAGAACGAACTGAAGATGTCGCCCATGCCGAAGCCGCCGCCGAACAAATCCTCGAAGTCCACGTAACCGCCGCCGTAGGGGTTGCCGCCGCCCGCCGCGCCCGGCATGGTCCCGAACCGGTCGTACTGCGCGCGCTTCGCCGGATCGGACAGCACGTCGTACGCTTCGTTGAGCTCTTTGAACTGGTCCTCGGCATCGGGGGCTTTGTTTACATCGGGGTGCAGCTCGCGCGCGCGGCGGCGAAACGCCTTCTTGATCTCGTCTTCGTTCGCGTCCCGCGACACTCCCAGAACTTCGTACAGATCCTTGGCCATCTGTCGTTGAAACCTTTCTTCACCAGCGGAAGGACCGCCCCTTCCGCTGCACTCGTTTTTGCTTCTACCTAACTGCTATACGTCTTCGAGCGCGGAGCTTGCTATGCGCACCGCGCGGATAACCTTCGAGTAGTCCATGCGCGTAGGGCCTACCACGGCCACCACGCCGGCAGACTCGCCCCGTCCGTACCGGCTTGCCACCACCGACACGCCCGAAAGCGCCGCGGCATCGTTTTCGCTGCCGATGCGCACGCTTGGAACGCCGGCAGCCTGACGGGACGCCTCGTCCATGATCTGCAGGAGCACCGTGTCGTCCTCGAGCACTTGCATGACGGGCAGCAACGCCTGCGACTGGCTGAATTCAGGCTGGCTGAGCAGCGAGCTTACGCCTAGGCGATGCGCGCGCGACTGCTCGCTTTCCTGCAAACACGACAGCACCTCGTCGAGCGCCATGCGCACGAGCGGGTCGCGAAACGCCTCGACCATGCCCTGCCCCAGCCCGTCTTCGATTTCCTGGAGCGACTTGCCCGTGAAGACGTCGCTCAGGAAATGCTGCACGTGCGCCAGATCGTCGCCCGAAACCTCTTCGGCGAACTCCATCTGGCGATTGAACACCTGGCCGTCTTCGGTCACCAGCACCACGAGCGCCCTCATGGACGACAGCGATATCAGGGAAAGCTGCTTGATATGCAGGTTGAGGACCGAGGGGGCGATCACGATGGAAAGGCAGTCGGTCAAGCGCGTCAGAGCCGACGACGTCTGCTCGAGCAGGGCGTCCAGCTCGCTCGCGCTGCGGCGCAGCTGGTCCACCACGGGGCTGTAACGATCATCGTCGCCCGCAAGGTCGGTCTGCAGCAGGTTGTCGACGAACGCGCGGTACCCGTGATCGGTCGGGATGCGCCCCGCCGACGTGTGCGGCTGCGCGATGTAGCCGCCGTCCTCGAGAACCGACAGCTCGTTGCGCACCGTCGCGGGGCTCACGCCCAGCTGGTAGCGCTCCGTCAACGTGCGCGAGCCCACCGGCAGAGCGCGCGCGACGTATTCTTCGATGAGGGCTGCAAGCACCCTTTGCCTTCGATCCGAAAGCACGCTTCTCCACCTTTCCTCTCTCTTCCACCGCTCAAGCCGCCGCTTCATCGGCACCAGGCGATGCAATACCAACGTGTCATTTTAGCAGCCGATGCAAGAGAGTGCTAAAAAAGGTGACAATTATGGAGAATCTCAACGGAAGCGTCACAGAACGCGGCGGCTCGCCGCCAAATCGGAGCCGCCGGAAGGCAGACGACCGCGAACGTAGGCGCGAATCGGGACCTGCGACACCGTCGAGCACGAAGACGCCGAAGTGCGGATCGCTCCCCTCGAGGCGCTTACGGAGCCAGATCGAACAGATCCCCGTACAGCTCGTTGCCGCAAAGCCACCCGCGTTCCGTGGGTCGCCAGCGACCGCCCTCGTGAACGACCAGCCCCCGGTCTTTCAGGCTGGCAAGCGCTTCGTCTACTTGCGGCAGCAGCTCCGCCGCGCGCTCGACCCGCTCGTCGGACACGCCGCGCGTCATGCGCATGCCCAGCATGAGGTCTTCCGCCGCCATCTGGCGCGCGTCCAGATCGTCGGTGACCGCGCCGTCCTTCACCCGCATGCGCCGCTCGGCGTTCTGCGTCATGGTGGCGGCGCTGCGGCCCAGGCCCAGGTAGGGCACGCCCGTCCAGTACGCGATGTTGTGGCGGCACGCGAAGCCCGGCCGCGCGTAGCTGGCCACCTCGTACCGCTCGAAGCCGGCTTCGGTCAGAACCCGCGCGGCGATCTCCATGTGCGAGGCCCCCACGTCGTCGTCGACCTCGTCCAACTCGCCCGCCAGAACAGCCGCGTCGAACGGCGTGTGCGGCTCGACGATGAGGGGGTACACGCTCACATGGGTCGCCCCGAGCGCAACGGCCTCGCGCACGCTCACCTCGAAGCTAACGTCGCTCTGGCCCGGAATGCCGCACATCAAGTCCACGCTGACGTTTTCGAACCGGGTCAGCGCCGCTTCGATGGCCCGGCGCGCATCGTCGGCAGAATGCGCGCGACCGAGCGTGCGCAGCACCTCGTCGTCGAAGCTCTGCACGCCGATGGACAGCCGGTTCACGCCCAGCGCCCAGATGTCGCGCACCATGCGCTCGGTCAGGCTTTCGGGGTTCGCTTCCATGGTGCATTCCACGTCGGGCTCGAGCCGCATGGACAAGGACAGCGTGTACAGCAGCATCGACAAGCGCGAAAGGCCCAGATGGCTCGGGGTCCCTCCGCCGAGGTACACCGTTTCGACGGAGCCCAGCTCGCCTTCTTTCGCCTTGCGACGAACTTGAAGCACCAAGTCGTCCACGTACGCGTCGATCTCCGGCGCATCCGTCGGCACCGCCGCCGTGGCGAAGTCGCAGTATCCGCACCGCTTCACGCAGAACGGCAGGTGCAGGTACAGCGCGCGATACGGATCATGAGGCATGATGGGCCCTTTCCAGCAACTCGTCGAACACCCGGTCGAAGTCCTCCACGGTCACGCAGGCGTTAATCTTCCCGCGCGCCGACGCCGCGCCCGGCAAGCCGGCCAGATACCACATGGCGTGCTTGCGCATGCGCACGATGTTCTTGCCCTCGCGCTCGGAAAGCAGCCGCGCATGACGTCGCGCCATGGCTATGCGCTCGCCTACGTTCGGCATCGCAGGCTCGGCGCGCCCGGCAAGCGCCGCCTTCGCCTGCGCGAACAACCAGGGGTTCCCCTCTGCCGCGCGGGCGATCATCACGGCATCGCAGCCCGTGCGCTCGACCATGGCCGCCGCGTCGCAGCCGCGCTTCACGTCGCCGTTGCCGATCACCGCAACGCTTACGGCCTCCTTCACGCGGGAGATCACGCCCCAATCGGCGCTGCCGTGGTACAGCTGCTCGGCGAACCGCCCGTGCACGGCCACGGCCGCCGCGCCCGCGTCTTCCATGCGACGCGCGAACTCGGGGGCGCTTTCATCGCCCATCGCCCAACCGCGGCGGAACTTCACCGTCACCGGGTGCTCCACGGCATCCGCCACGGACCGCACGATGCGCGCCGCCAGCGCAGGGTCCTTCATGAGGGCCGAGCCGTCGCCCTTCGTGACGATCTTGCGCGCCGGACAGCCCATGTTGATGTCGAGGTAGGCAAGGCTCTCCCCCATTTCCTGCTCGATCCACCCGGCCTGTGCCGCCATCGTATCGGGTTCGTGCCCGAACAGCTGGACGGCCACCTGGTCCTCGCCCGCGGCCAGGTGAAGCAGGTGGCGCGTCTTCTCGTTCGCGTACGAGAGTCCTTTTGCCGACACCATTTCAGTGTACGTGAGATCGGCGCCCTGCTCGCGGCAGAGCGTCCTGAACGCCTCGTCGCTCACGCCCGCCATGGGCGCGAGCAGCAGGCGGTGCTTTTGGAAAAAATCGTGCATGATGCCTTTTCGCTCGTTGGAGACGGCCGCGCGCTACATGCTGGACAGAATGTCGAGCGCGCTTATGCCCGCGAATATGAACAGGACGACCAGAGCCACCACCGCGAACAGGCACCCGCAGCCGACTGCAGCCTTCGCGCCGCTGCCCATGCCGGCCGGCTGCTGCGCGGCCTTCTTGTCGTTGAAGGGATCGTCCAGCCAGTCGAACTCTTCTGTATCCTTACGTGCCATGCAACCTCCTCGGGCTTTCGATCACTCGTCCACTTTGAGGATCGCCATGAACGCTTCTTGCGGCACCTCCACGTTTCCGATGTTCTTCATGCGCTTCTTGCCGGCTTTCTGCTTCTCGAGCAGCTTGCGCTTGCGGCTGATGTCGCCGCCGTAGCACTTCGCCAGCACGTCCTTGCGCTTCGCCTTTACGGTCTCGCGCGCCAGAACCCGCCCGCCGATAGCGGCTTGGATGGGCACCTCGAACATCTGGCGAGGAATGATGCTCTTGAGCTTTTCGGTCAGGATGCGCCCGCGATCGTACGCCTTGTCCTTGTGCACGATGAACGACAGCGCGTCCACGGGCTTGCCCGACAGCAGGATGTCGAGCTTCACCAGCTTGGAGGGCTTGTATCCGTCCATCTCGTAATCAAGCGACGCGTAGCCCTTCGTGTTGGACTTGAGCTTGTCGAAGTAGTCCATGATGAGCTCGGACAGCGGGATCTCCCACAGCATCTCCACCGTGGTGGTGGACAAATAGTTCATCGTGACGAAGGTGCCGCGCCGCGCCACGGTCAAGTCCATGACCGCGCCCACGTAATCGGGCGGGATGAGGATCTTCGCCTTGAGGTAGGGTTCCTCCACGCGCTCGATCTCGCCGGCGTCGGGCATCTCCTGCGGCGAATGCAGGCTCACCATCTCGCCGCCTTGCTTGTACACGTGGTATTCCACGGAAGGCGCCGTGGCCAGCAGGTCCAGCCCGAACTCGCGCTCGAGGCGCTCTTTGATGACCTCCATGTGCAGCAGGCCCAAAAAGCCCACGCGGAAGCCGAAGCCCAGCGCATGCGACTTCTCGGGCTCCCAGATAAGGGCCGGATCGTTGAGCGAGAGCTTTTCGAGCGCCTCTTTGAGCGGTTCGTACTGATCGCCGTCGATGGGGTACAGGCCGGTGAACACCATGGGCTTGACCTCGCGGTATCCGGGAAGCGGGTCGCTCACGCCGCCATGGGCCTGCGTGATGGTATCGCCCACCTTCACCTGAGAGACGTCCTTGAGCCCCGTCACCAGGTACCCGACCTCGCCCACGCCGAGCGCCGGAAGCGCCGTCTCGGCGGGTCGGCGCGCGCCGACCTCTTCCACCAGCGCTTCGGCGCCGGTGGCCAGCATGCGAATGCGATCGCCCTTCTTCATCTGCCCGTCCACCACGCGCACGAGCGCCACCACGCCGCGATACGCATCGAAGTACGAGTCGAAGATGAGCGCGCGCAGCGGCGCGTCGGCCACGCCGACGGGCGCAGGCACGTTGTACACCACGGCCTCCAGAAGATCGTGCACGCCCACGCCGGTCTTGCCCGAGGCCAGCACCGCGTCGTCGGCGGGGATGGCCAGGCCGTCCTCGATCTCCTCGCGCACGCGATCCGGCTCGGCAGCCGGAAGGTCGATCTTGTTGATCAGCGGGATGATCTCCAGGTCGGCGTTCATGGCCATCATCGCGTTGGCCACCGTCTGCGCCTCGACGCCCTGCGTGGCGTCGACCACCAGGACGGCTCCTTCGCACGCAGCCAGAGAACGGCTCACCTCGTAGGTGAAGTCGACATGGCCCGGCGTGTCGATCAGGTTGAACTGGTAGGTCTGGCCGTCGTCGGCCGTGTAGTCCACGCGCACAGCCTGGCTTTTGATGGTGATGCCGCGCTCGCGCTCGATGTCCATGCTGTCGAGCAGCTGCTCTTGCATATCGCGCTTCGACACGGTGCCGGTCAGTTCCAGCACGCGATCGGACAGCGTCGATTTGCCGTGGTCGATGTGCGCGATGATGGAGAAGTTTCGTATGAAGTGAGGGTCGGTGGTCATGTCCTGTCTTTCAAAACGTAAAGCCCGCGCGCGGGCGCTTGAGAAACGAAAGCCTATTCTACCTTATTCGCCCCGGGTGGAAAGGGCGCGCCCACTACAGTTCCACGACAGCGGCGTGCGGGCTCGACGAGCCGACGTGCGCCAGCTGCGCGCGAACGGAGCCGCCTCGTTCGCGTCGATCGCCCGATGCGCCCGGGCGCGCAGCCCGCAAGCGTTGCCGCAAAGACGGCAACCGCGAGCGCGTCGAAGCGGGATTTCGCGAAGGATACGGGCGGGCCTCCCCTCGGCTCTTTCACTCTTTCTCGGCGAATGGATGGTTTCGTGTGCGGTTTCGACAAATTCTCGTGCAATCTCGGCCAACCTTTGCTATTCTATCGAATTGTGTATCCAGCGATACGTACGCGCGATGGGCGTTTCCATCGCCGAATCAGCAGACGTGGCTGCGCTTTACGATTCGTAGATGCTGGGTGACCGATAGGTCGATGGAGCAGAGAAATCCCGCCTGTTCCCCATGCATCGAGCGCTTTCTTTGAAAGCTGGGTCCTCATGGATCGCATGCGTGGCTATCGGACGCCTGGGCAACGAGCGCGTGACGCCGGAAGCACGGGAAGCCCGAAGGCTTCGCAGAAGTTTACGTTCGTGATCCATTGGAGGAAACACACACATGGCGAACATCAAGAGCCAGAAGAAGCGCATCATCACCAACGAGAAGGCCCGCATGCGCAATCGCGCCGTCAAAAGCGAGCTGAAGACCGCTATCCGTCGCGTCAAGGAAGCCGTTGCCGCCGAGAACGGCGCCGAGGCTTTCGCCGCCGCTATGGCCGCCTGCCGTCTGCTCGACAAGGCTGCCTCGAAGGGCGTTATCCACAAGAACCAGGCTGCCAACCGCAAGAGCGGCGTCATGCTGCTCATCAAGGACCTCGTGACCGACGCCGATCGCGCCGCGTACGTGAAGCCCGCCAAGAAGGCGCAGAAGACCGGCTCCAAGAAGGCCGAGCGCAAGGCTGCCCGTCTCGCAGAGATGAAGGCCGCGTCCGAGGAAAAGGCGAAGCGCCGCGAGAAGCACATGGCTGAAGTGAAGAAGGCCGAAGAGCGCAAGGCGAAGGAAGCTGCCGAAGCCGCCAAGGCCGAGGCTGAGGCCGAGAGCGCCGAGGAAGCCGCTGAATAGCGACCACCCTATCGGAGATCGCCCCGCGATCCTTCCGCATATCAAGAGAGAACAGGCCCCGGTTTCGGGGCCTGTTCGCATTCTCGCGCCGGTTTTCGACCACGGCTCGAAGCTCCCGCTGCCCCTGCATGCGAAAGCGCCGCCGCAACTCGCGCCTCCGTGCAGAGACATGAGCTGCGGCGGCGCTTGACGCGCGCGAGAAACGCGGTGCAGGGATGTTCGCTGCGCTAGCGCGCAACCACGCCGAGCACCCATTCGAGGAAGGCGACATCCGGATCGGCGCCGCTTTTCATGGCGCGCTCGGCGTCGCGCGCGGCGACGAGGGCCGCGCGCAGCTGCGCGGAGGTGAACCCGCGCGCCCAGGTCGCATGGTTCTTCACGCGCCAATCGGGCATCTTGAGCGCCGCAGCCACACCACGCGGATTGCCGCGATCGGCCAGCGCGCGAGCGCAGACGAGCTCGCGCAGGCGCGTCGTGCACATGGCCAGCAGCGCATGCGGAGACACCGAGTCCATGCGCCCCAGGTACAGCAGGCATTTGCGCGCATCGCGCGCCGCGAAGGCGTCGACGAATTCCCACGGCTTGACCTCGGCGGTGCGACTGACCATGGCGACGATCTCATGCTCGTTCACGGCATCGGTTCCGCGATGCGCAAGCGCGATCTTCTTGAGCTCGCTGTCGAGGCGCACCGTGTCCTCGCCCACCAGATCCACCAGCTTCACAGCGGCGCCTTCGGTAAGCGTGACGCCGTGGCCCACCGCCATGGCGCGAACGGCCTTGGGAAGCTCGAAGCGCTTGAGCGGAGCGCAGTCGATCACGGCCGTCTTTCCGTGTTTGGCGACGGCCTTGTACAGACGCGTGTTCTTCGCCAGCTTTTCGGCGATCAGGGCGAGCACGGTGGTTTCCGCCGGTGAATCGAGGTAGGCTACCAGCCCCTCGGAATCGGCTTTCTTCAGCTTGTCGGCGGCGCGCACCTCGACAAGGCGCACGGGGCTTGCGAACGGCACGGTGTTGCATGCCGAGACGATGTCGGCGCCGGTTGCCGTTTCGCCGCTGAATTCGTCGGAATTGAACGACAGGTCCCCCAAAGCGGAAAGGCGAGCGCGAAGGCGCTTCATCACCGTGTCTCGCTTCAGGGCGTCCTCGCCGCATATCAGGTAGACGGGGAGCAAGGGTGCGTTTTGTTTCTTCTGAGCAGTCATGGCTTCATTCTACCGCAGCGTCTCCACGACGATTCTATCGGGTTCCAATTTGCATGAAACATCCCCCGACTCATCGGTTCGCAGTACGCGCGACCCCGCGCTTTCCAAGATCTCGAGGGTCTTGGCGGCCGGATGCCCATACCGATTTCCCGCCCCTACGCTCACCAGGGATATCTTCGGGGACAACGCAAAGGCAACCTGCTCGTCCAAAGCGTTCTTCGATCCGTGGTGGCCCACTTTGTAGATGTCGACCCCCTCCGCCGCTCCTGTGTCCAGCAGCTCTTTCACCTGATCGCGCTCGGCATCGCCTACCAGCAAGGCGGTCCAGTCCGTCGAACCGTCGCCGTCCACGTCCGCAAGCGCTTTGAGGCACAGGCTGTCCGCGTTCCCGCCTTCGTCCTCGAAGCGCCGCGGCCAGACGACCTGCAAATCGATCGACCCTACGCGAACGCTATCGCCCAGCGCGAGGCCGCAGATGCCGTCCTCCCCCGCCACGGCGACGGCGTCTTCCCGCAGGCTTCGACACGCATCGCACGGGCAGGCGAGCGCGTCTTGCGCAACGAAGACGCGCTCCGTACGGATCATGCCCGCCAGGGAGGAAAGCGACCCCTTGTGATCGTCGTCCCCATGGGTCACCACGACGGCGTCGAGGCGCGAGAGCCCCTGCCGCGCAAGCGCCTCGAACAGCCTTGCATCCTGATTGCCGGTATCGACGAGCACGGCGGATCCGCGGCTCCGCACGACGATCGCATCGCCCTGCCCGACGTCGAGCATGACGATGCTATCGCCGCCTGCGGGCGGCGCAACCAGAAAGCACGCCGCCGCGAACGCGACGCACGCCGCACCGCCCAGCACGATGCGCCGAGTCGGCCGCGGCCACGCGATCCAAAGCGCCGCCGCCAGCGCGATCGATACCGCCAGCGCGGCAAGAACCGAAACGGAGGCGGGAACGCTTGCGTACGGAATGCGCGCCAGCGCTTCGACGGCCGCGGTGAGGACGTACGACCCGGCGCAGGCGACGTCGAGCAGAGCGGAGGCAACCCCGGGAGCCATCGTCGCAGTTCCCACGCACAGCAGCCCGAGCGCGCACGCGGGCGCGAACAAAGGAGCGGTGACCACGTTGGCCAAAGGAGCCACCAGCGAGAACTGCGAGAACAGCGCGGTCGAAAGCGGCGTTGCCAGCACAGCGGACGCGAAGGTGAGCGAGAGCGCTTCGCAGGCAAAACGGGGGACCCGGGGCGCCGCATGGGCGATCCAAGCCGAGAACAGGCTGGCGAACAGCACGATGCCCAACGTCGAGAGCGCCGAGAGCGCGAACGAGACGGACAGGGCGACACGCGGATCAAGGCTCGCGAATCCCACGATGCAGACCGCCAGAGCGCTCAGCGCCGCAGGACGGCGCCCGACCGCGAACGAAGCCATGCCCGCGAACGCCATGACAGCGGCTCGAACGGCCGATGACGGCGCGGCCGTCAAAACGAGGTAACTCAAGAGGAGCGCCGCCTGGACGACTCCCGTCACCGCGCGGGGAACCCTCAGCGCGCGCAGCGTCGCGCAGCAGAACGCGGAAACGATGGAAAGATGCGCACCCGACACCGCCACCACGTGGGCCAAGCCCGCAACCTTGAACGCCTGGTACGTCGATTCGGGCAGGTGCCCCCTCCATCCGCAGACAAGCGCGGCAAGAACCCCGCTCTCGCTGCCGCCGCGGTCAGCCAGAAGCCCGATAGCGCGCGACCGCAGATCGACCAACACCCCCATCGGCCCGCCGCGATCCACCCGCTCCAAGCCGAAGACGCGCGCCGACGCCACCGCGCCGTTGCGCCAGCAGTACGCCGCCGAAGAATCGGAAGGAGCTGAGAACGAAGCCTGCGCCTCGAACGCCTGGCCGTACTGCAGAACCCCTTCGCCTTGGGGAAGCTGCACGCGCACGAGAAACGACTCGCCGCCTTCAACGGTCGCACGCGCAAGGCACGTCGAACCGAACATGCCCGCGGACCCGTCAGCCACGGCTTGAAAAGACGCGCGGGTCGAAAGGCCCTGGACGCGCTCTTCGAAGCCGTGCTGCACCGCAGCGTGCCAACCGCCGCAGCACACCCCCAGGGCGCACCCTAAGACGACGACCCCCGCCAGCGCGCCTCGACGCCGCCACACGAGCGCCAAGCACGCAAGCGAGACGACCAGCCCGACGGCTCCGATAGCCGCGCACGCCGAAGCCGACAAGAGGCGAGCGGCTTCGACCACGGCCGCGCACGTCGCCCAAAGCCCCAACGCGCACCCGAACACGGGCGGCAGCGAGGGGCGAACGGGAATGCGGCCGGCATCCGCGCGCAACCCGTCGGCGTATTCGGCTTCGGGCACGAAAGCCGCCCGCGCCCGCCTGGGCGGTTTCGGCACAAGCTGCACGGAAGCCCTGGTCGCAGCCCTGCGCATTGCGCGCGCGAACGCGCCTAGCCCACGCATATCGAATCGGCGAGGGCGGCGTACTTCTTGTCGCCGATGCCCGATACGCGCTTCAAATCCTCTATCGCGGCGAACGGCCCGTTAGCCTGCCTGTCCGCAACGATCTTCTCGGCAGTCGACATTCCTATGCCGGGGAGAGCATCCAGTTCCGCAGCGGATGCCGCGTTGATGTTCACCTTTCCCCCGCCGGGCGCTGCCGCCCCGCCGGGCGGGGCGGCAGCGGCAGCCTCCTCCACCTCGGACAACGTCGGAACCACCACGTGCTCGCCGTCCGTCAGAACGCGCGCCAGGTTCAACGCATCCGTCGCGGCCTGCTCCCCGAACCCTCCCGCAGCCTCTATCGCATCCTGCACGCGAGCGGATTCCGCAAGCTCGTACACGCCGGGCGCAAGGACCGAACCGCCTACATGGACCACGATGGTCCGCGCTTGCTCCTGAGGCCGGTCAGGCGAAGCCCCCTCGACGTCAGCCTCCCCCGCCTTCTCGACTACAAGGGAGTCCGAAGAAAAAACGGACAGGAAGCTTGCCCCGGCCGCCACGAGCACAACCACCGCTAAAGCAGTTACGCCGACGAGCACGGGAAGACGCACGCCGCTCAGGTGCGCCTTGGCCCGCAACGACTCCGCCTGTTCGGTAAACGACATCCCGACCTCCGATCCTCTCGAAGACCAAGCATAGCAACGCAACCTAGCGAAAACATGAGAGGAATCCAGCAGAAAAGCCGCTGAAAACCAAACGGTTCCAGCGGCTTTTCCGCTTCGATCCAATGCGGATCCCCACCGGATGCGACGCAGGTTCAGCATGCATCCAGCCACAATCTAGCAGCTTTCCAGCGCGCATCTAAACGCGCTGGTCAAAAGCGTGCGGTTACTTCTGAGGGCGCTTCTTCTTGCGCTTGAACGCCGGGCAGGCGTAGTCGCGCACTTCGGCGGCGTCGGCGATCTCGGCCACCCATTCGTCCACGGGAAGCGCGCTTTCCGCCTCTTCCACCACCGCAAGCTTCGCATGCGTCTCGGGACTGCGCGGCATGAACAGCGTGCAGCAATCGGGCGCGTCCTGCGCCGAGATCTCGAACGTGCCCAGGCGCTCGGCCTCGGCGATGATCTCGAGCTTGTCGGTGCCGATCAAGGGGCGGAACACCGGAAGGCTCACGGCAGCGTCGGTGCAGCGGATGTTGTCGAGGGTCTGCGAAGCAACCTGACCCAGGCTCTCGCCCGTGACGAGCGCGCCCGCCCCTTCGCGATGCGCCAGCTCCTCGGCCACCTTGAACATGAGCCGTCGGTACATGATGACGCGCAGCTCGGGCGGGACGGTGAGCGCGATCTCGCGCTGGTAGTCGCCGAACGGCACCGTGTACACGCGCGCGATGCAGCCCGTGCGCTCGAGCACGCGCGCGATGTCGTCCACCAGGTACTCGCTCGCATCCGAGGTCTGCGGACGACCGGAGAAGTGGACGCCGATGCACACCGCGCCCCGTCGCGCGAGCTTCCACGTAGCCACCGGCGAGTCGATGCCCGACGACAGCAGGCACGCCACGACGCCCGAGCTTCCCACCGGCAGCCCGCCGATGCCCGGAAGCGAGCGCGCGTACACGTACGCGGCGTTCTGCACGACCTCGACGCCTACCGTGAGATCGGGGTTCTTCATACGAACGCTCTTCTCGGGAAACGCCTGGCACAACGCCGCGCCCACGATCTGGTTCATCTCCATCGAGTTGGTCGGAAAGTCGGTGTGGTTGCGTCGAGCGGCCACCTTGAACGACTCGAAGTCGCCGGCTTCGAGCATAGCCGCACGCGCGACCTCGGCCATGACGTCCAAATCGCGCGGGCACTTGAATCCGCAGGAGACGCGCGCCACGCCCGGCACCTTGCCCATGACGTCCGCAACGGCCTTCGCCGTTTCCCAATCCGTGCCTTCGCGCAAGAACACGCACAGGCGTCCCGCTATGCGATGGACGGTCACCACGGGAAAATCGCTCAGCAGGGCTTCGAGGTTCTTGAGCAACCGCATTTCGAACGTCGAGCGATTATGGCCCTTCAGGCCGATCTCATGGTAGTGGGCAAGGCAAATGCGCTGGTAATCAATCATGGAATGCTCCGTCGTGCCAAGGGCGAATGGTCGTAACGCACGAATAGGCGGGCCCATGCCCGCCTATTCGGTCAACCAGTACGTGTTTCGTACTAGTGGTTCTTGATGTCGATGGACGAAGGATCGTACGAAACTTCGCCGCGCGCAATCTCGTTGAAGGCAAGAGACAGCGGCTTCTTGTCGGCAGCGCGCGCGATTTCCACGGCGGTCTGCAGCTGAATAGCGCGATCGCGCTGGCCGCGCATCATGTCGTTGATGTCGTGCGCGCGCTTGGAGGCAAGGGCGCACAGCAGGAAGCGGTCGTTGTCGGTTTCGTCCAACAGAACGTCGATCTTCGGTTCGATAATGCTCATATCGTATTTAACCTCGTGTTTTCTCGGCTTGTTCGTTCACGTAGCCAACCAAGGCGGCGGTGGCTACGTCCAAATCATCGTTCACAAGCCGTATATCATACTCCATTTTACGAGAAAGCTCCACCCGTGCGGTTTCCATACGGGCAGCAACGGCCTCTTCGGTCTCTGTACCGCGCCCTCGAAGGCGCTTCTCAAGCTCTTCGAGCGAAGGCGGCTCGATGAACACCAGATGCGCCGCAGGGAACTTCTCGCGCACCTGGAAACCGCCTTGCACGTCGATTTCCAGGATAACCTGGTCTCCTCGAGCGATATGCTCCTCAACGCTCGCACGCGGGGTGCCGTAGCGGTTCCCCCCGTACGTAGCCCATTCCAGCAGGCCGTCTTCGTTCACGAGCCGTTGGAATTCCTCACCGGATGCGAACTGGTAATGAACGCCGTCCACCTCGCCCTCGCGCGGCAAGCGCGTCGTGACCGAGACGGACACCCAAGCATCCGGAACCTCATGCAACAGACGGGCCACCAGCGTGCCTTTTCCAGCACCCGATGGCCCCGATATAACGAACAGATTGCCAGCGCGCATGCGAATTTAGCCCAAGCGCTCCAGCAAGGCGGTCTGCTGACGCTCGCCCAAACCGCGCAGACGGCGGCTCTCGGCGATCTGCAGCTCCTTCATGATCTTCTCGGCCTTGGCCTTGCCGTAGCCGGGAAGCGTCTCGATGAGCGTGGAGACCTTCATACGACCCACGATGGGATCATCCTTCATCTCGATAACCTGCTTAAGGCTGAGTTTGCCGGACTTCAGATCATCGCGAACCTCGGCGCGCTTGATGCGGGCCGCCTTCGCCTTCTCCAAAGCCGCCTGGCGCTCTTCAGGGCTGAGTTGAGGAATAGCCATCAGTTTCTCTCCTTCTGTTCCAAAAGCGATGCCGTGATACTAGCATGCAATCGCTCGTTTGACCTTGTAGATTGCTATAAATTCAAAAAATTTCAGGTCGCAGTCACACATTCTAGACTCAAATCGCGCAACCGTAGTTCTTTCGTCGCTCAATCGTCACTTTCGCTGACCATCTGGGAAAACGTTGGAACAGCATCCGTTTCGGCTTTTACAGCTCCGCCACGATGGCGTCGAACGCGGCAGCAGGGTCCGCCGCCTGCGTGATGGGCCTGCCGACGACGATATGGGAAGCGCCGTTCTCGAAGGCCTGGGCAGGCGTTGCCACGCGGCTCTGATCGCCTTTGTCGGCGCCCGCCGGACGCACGCCCGGCGTGACGATGTAGGCGTCGGGTCCCAAGATGTCGCGCAGGCGCGCAGCTTCCTGCGGGGAGGCGACCACGCCGGAGATGCCGGAGCGCTTGGCTTGCTCGGCCAGCACCACCACCTGGTCGGACATGGCGCGCGAAACGCCGGTTTCCGCAAGAGCAGCGTCGTTCATGCTGGTAAGCACCGTGATGCCCAAGGTCGCGGGAACCTCGTGGCCGTACTCCGCTGCCGCGCGCTCGGCGCCGCGCTGGGCGGCGGCCATCATGTCCACGCCGCCGACGGTGTGCATGGTCAGCATGTCCGCGCCGCTGCCAGCAGCCGCGTACGCCGCGCCTTCAACCTGATGGGGAATGTCGTGGAACTTGAGGTCGAGAAACACCTTGAAGCCGCGCTCTTTCAGCGCGTAAACGATGGCGGGGCCGTTCGCGTAGAACAGCGTCATGCCTACCTTCACCCATGTCGCTTTGCCTTGCAGCTGATCGGCAAGGTCGAACGCCTCGTCGATGCCGCAGTCGAGGGCCACGATCACGCGATCGCGCGCCGGCACGCTCTCGAACGTATTTACCATTCCAACGCTCCTATCAAATCCTGCACGTCGTCCACGCCGTGCTGCTCGCAATACTGCGCTATTCCATCGATGATTTCAACCGTCGCGAAAGGATTCACGAAGTTAGCGGTGCCCACGGCTACGGAGGTGGCTCCCGCCAGCATGAACTCCACCGCGTCGGTGGCGTTCGAGATGCCGCCCATGCCGAGAAGCGGAACCTTCACGGCTTTCGAGCACTCCCACACCATGCGCAGCGCCACGGGCTTCACGGCGGGGCCGGAGAACCCGCCCACGCCGCGCGCGAGCACGGGACGTCGGCGCTCGACGTCGATGGCCATGCCCAGAAGCGTATTGATGAGCGAGATGGCATCGGCTCCCGCAGCCTCGGCTGCGCGCGCGATCTCCGTGACGTCGGTGACGTTCGGGGTCAGCTTCACGATGAGCGGGCGCTTCGTGGCGGCGCGGCAGCGACCGACCACGTCCTCGACGCTCGCAGCGCACGTGCCGATGGTCATGCCGCCGGCATCCACGTTCGGGCACGAGATGTTCACTTCGTAAGCGTCCACGGGCGCGTCCTCGAGCGCCTCGATCACCTGCACGTACTCGTCGAAGCTATGGCCCGACACGTTCACGATGGTCGTGGCGCCGCGCTCGTGCAGCCACGGCAGCTCCTCGGCCTTGAGGTGCGCCACGCCGGGATTCTGTAAACCGATGGAGTTGAGCATGCCGGAAGGAGTTTCCGCGATACGCGGGCTGGCGTTTCCTTCCCAGCCATGCAGCGACACGCCCTTCGTGGTGACCGCGCCCAAGCTTGCCACGTCCACGAAGTCGTTGTACTCCATCCCTGCGGCGAACGTGCCCGACGCCACCGTCACGGGGTTCTTCATGTCCAGGCCGCCCAGGTTCACGGCCATGCTCACGTTCGTAGGAGCGGGCACGAGGGGCAGCGCGTTCTCGATAGCCATTACCACACCACCTTCGCAGCGTCGAATACGGGACCGTCCACGCAGGCGCGCAGCTTGCCGTCCACCGTGTCCACCACGCACGACAGGCAGGCGCCCACGCCGCAGGCCATGCGCTTCTCCATCGAGAGCTCGCAGGGCACGCCCGCGTCGGCGGCCATGCCGGCCACGATCTTCATCAGGGGCTCGGGGCCGCATACGGCCAGGTAGTCGTACGGCTCACCCGAAGCCGAAGCCTCGGCCAGCGCTTCGGACACGAGCGAGGTGCAGAAACCCTCGCGACCGAAGCTGCCGTCGTCGGTCGCGCAGCGCGGCGGCTCGGCCAGCAGCGCCTCGTAGCGCCCGCGGCACGTGAGCGCCGCCTCGGTCTGCGCACCCAGCACCACGTCCGTGCGCACGCCGGCCTCGACCAGGCTCTCGCACAGCATGAACAAAGGCGCCGCGCCCACGCCGCCGCCCACCAAAAGCGCACGCTTCGCGCCGGCGGCCGGCTGCCAGGAGCGGCCGACGGGCCCGATGAGCTCGGCGTCCGCGCATTCGCCCGGCACGAGGCGCGTCATGTGGTCGCTGCCGAAGCCGACCACCTGGTACAGCACGTCGAGCGTGCCTTCGGCTGCGTCGCGCGCGTACACCGAGAACGGTCGGCGCAGGATGTGCGCCTCCATGCCCGGAACCTTCATGTGAACGAACTGCCCCGGCTCGATGGCCGCTGCGATTGCAGGCGACGAAAGCTGCATAAGATAGAGGTTCGGGCCGACGCATTCGTTCCCCAGAATGCGCGCCCGCTCGTTGACAAGCGCCACGTTGGTCCTTTCATGCCCCCGGGCCGCGCGCGCGGCCCCACGTCTCATCTTCTGGCCGATGATTGTACCATTGACGTGCCCGCCGAGCCGTTGAAGTGCCGAAATGCACGGGAAGCGCATGGAAGCTGCGGGATTGTCCCTCTCGTGGGCAAGGCCGCCGCCTACCATTATATAGAGTGTTGCGGCGGCGTCGCGCCGATCGTCCGCACCGCACGCGGCGACGCGCGCTCGCACCGCAAAGCCGCCGCCCTTCCGTTCGCCTCTCGAACGTCGATTCGCGAGCCCCGGCCGCCCATGCCCCGCGTATCGGCCCGGCCCGTCGCCGCGTTAGGTTGTTTATGGTGGGCGGTCCGTCTCCCGGCCGTCCATGCCCCGCAAAGCGCCCCGCCGCTACCGCGCGCCACGGGCTTGCGCGCGAAAAACGGCGCTCGCTGGCAGGTTCTGACGGTTTGAGGTCGTTTGATCCGACGGGCCAAGCGCCCGCAAAAGCGGGTGGCGACCAACCGACGCTGTGACCAGGCAAAACGAAAAGCAAGCCGAACGACGGCCAAGCAAGGGGGCCGTTCGACGACCTCAAACCGTCAGAACCTGCCAGCGAAGAGGGTTTTTCGCGCGCAACGCCCCCATTGCCCCTGGCGAACGCGGCCCATCGGCAGCATCGGCGGCCTTCGGCGGAAATCGAGCAACCTTCCCAACCCCATCCGAGCACGGCGCGCCCTTCCCGCCGAAAAGCCGAACCGCCGCGCACGACGAACAGGCGCGGCGGCAGCTCGGCTCGCAGCTTTACGCGCTCACTGGCTGCTCCCATTGGGGAAGATCCTGCAAGGCTACGACGGACAGGCCGTTTGCGCGCGCCATCTCCATGCCGGCCACCATGGCCTGGGCGCCGGCCAGGTTCGTGACGTGGGTCACGCCGTGCTTCACGGCCTCCAAGCGCAGCTCGTAGCCGTCGGCGCGCGTGGCATGGCCGAACGGCGTGTTGATCATGAGCGCTATCTCGCCGGCAGCGATGCGGTCGAGCACGTTGGGGGTGCCCTCGTGCACCTTCTTCACCTCCTCGCAGTCCACGCCCGCCGCGCGCAGGGCGCGGGCCGTGCCGCCCGTGGCCACCACCTTGAAGCCCAGGCGCACGATGTCGCGCGCAATGGACACGATGGCGCGCTTGTCGCGGTCGCACACGCTGACGAACACCGTGCCGCCCTCGGGCAGCGCGTAGCTGATAGCCAGCTGCGTCTTGGCGAACGCGGCCGGGAAGTTGCCGGCGATGCCCATGACCTCGCCGGTGGACTTCATCTCGGGGCCGAGCACCGTGTCCGCACCGGGGAAGCGGCCGAAGGGCATGACGGCCTCCTTCACGCTGTAATGCTCGAGACGGCGGTTGTCGGGCGGCAGGCCCAGGTCGGCGATCCTCTCCCCCGCCATGATGCGCGCGGCCATCTTCGCAAGCGGCACGCCCGTGGCCTTGGACGCGAACGGCACGGTGCGGCTGGCGCGCGGGTTGGCCTCGATGACGTAGATGACCTGGTCCTTGATGGCGAACTGAATATTGATGAGGCCCACTACGCCCAACCGCAGCGCCAGGCCGCGCGCGATAGAGCGCAGCTGCGACACCAGCGCCTCGGACAGCGCGAACGGCGGGGTGCAGCAGGCCGAGTCGCCGGAGTGGATGCCGGCCATCTCGATGTGCTCGAGCACGCCGCCCACGTACACCTGCTCGCCGTCGCACAGCGCGTCGAGGTCCACCTCCACCGCGCCCTCGAGGAAGCGGTCAAGGTACACCGGGTGGTCGGGCGAGATCTTCGCGGCCTCGGCCATGTACTTCTCCAGCTGGGCGCCGTCGTATACGATGCCCATGCCGCGCCCGCCCAGCACGTAGCTGGGGCGCACGAGCAAGGGGAACCCTATCCGGTCAGCCACGACGCATGCCTCCCGGTAGGTCGAGGCCATGCCGGCCGCCGGATAGGCGATGGCCATCTCGTCGAGGATTGCGCTGAAGCGATCGCGGTCTTCGGCCAGGTCGATCGCCTCCGGCGGCGTTCCCATGATGGGCACGCCCGCCGCGGCCAGCGCGTTCGCCAGCTTGAGCGGCGTCTGGCCGCCCAGCGTCACCACCACGCCGTCCGGGCGCTCGACGTCCACGATGTCCATGACGTCCTCGAACGTGAGCGGTTCGAAGTACAGCTTGTCGGACGTGTCGTAGTCGGTGGACACGGTCTCGGGGTTGCAGTTCACCATGATGGTTTCGAAGCCGGCCTCGGCGAGCGCGTAGCTCGCATGCACGCAGCAGTAGTCGAACTCGATGCCCTGCCCGATGCGGTTCGGACCCGCGCCCAGGATCATCGCGCGCTTGCGCGTCTTGGGCGCGACCTCGGTCTCGTCCGCATCGTAGGTTTTGTAGTGGTAGGCCGTGGAGCTGGGAAACTCGGCCGCGCAGGTGTCGACGGTCTTGAACGCGGGTCTCACACCCAGAAGCTTGCGGCACGTGCGCACGGTGAGCTCGTCGGATCTCGTAAGGTGCGCGATCTGGGCATCCGACAGCCCCATGCGCTTGAGCAGGCAGAACGCGTCGGCGTCCAGCTCGTCCAAAGCCATGCCGCGCAGGTTCTCCTGCACGCGCACGATGTCGGCCATGCGCGCGACGAAGAAGGGGTCCACGCGGCTCACCGCGCTCGCACGCGCCACCGTCCAGCCGCGGCGCAGTGCCTCGGCAAGGTAGAAGACGCGCTCGGCCGTGGGGCGCGCCACGAGGTCTTCGAGCGCTGCGTCGGACACGACGGCCTCGTCACCCTCGCCGTCGCCGCCGAGGCCTGCGCGCCCGTTCTCGAGCGAGCGCAGGGCCTTGCCGAGCGCCTCCTCGAACGTGCGGCCGATGGCCATGATCTCGCCGACAGCCTTCATGCGGGTGGACAGCGTGTCGTCGGCCCCCTTGAACTTCTCGAACGCGAAGCGCGGCGCCTTCACCACGCAGTAGTCGACGGAAGGCTCGAAGCACGCAGGCGTGGCAAGCGTCACGTCGTTGACGATCTCATCGAGCGTGTAGCCCACGGCCAGCTTCGCCGCCGCCTTCGCGATGGGAAATCCGGTGGCCTTCGACGCAAGCGCCGACGAGCGCGAAACGCGCGGATTCATCTCGATGACGATCATGCGGCCGTTGTCGGGGTTCACGGCGAACTGCACGTTAGAGCCGCCCGTCTCCACGCCGATCTTTTCGAGGATGGCAAGCGACGCGGCACGCATACGCTGGTATTCCACGTCGGAAAGCGTCTGGGCAGGAGCCACCGTAATGGAATCGCCCGTATGCACGCCCATCGGGTCGAAGTTCTCGATGGAGCACACGATGATGCCGTTGCCAACGCGATCGCGCATGACCTCCATCTCGAACTCTTTCCAGCCCTCGATGCTCTCCTCCACGAGCACTTCGCCCGCCGGGGATAGCTCCAGCCCTTGACTGACGATGGATTCCAGCTCGACCGCATCATGGGCTATGCCGCCGCCAGCGCCGCCCATGGTAAACGACGGGCGCAGCACCACCGGATAACCCAGATCGGCCACGATGCCGAACGCATCGTCCAGCGAGTACGCGTATCCCGACCGAGCGGTCTCGATTCCCAGCTCGGCCATGCACTCGTTGAAGAGCTTTCTATCCTCGCCGCGCTCGATGGCCGCCAGGTCGCAGCCGATCATCTCAACCCCGTAGGCATCCAGCACGCCCGACTTCGCCAGCTCGACGGCCGTGTTCAAGCCGGTTTGGCCGCCCAAGGTGGGCAGCAGGGCATCGGGGCGCTCCTTCTCTATGATCTTCTGGACGAACTCGGCAGTGATGGGCTCGACGTAGGTGCGGTCGGCCAAGCCCGGATCGGTCATGATGGTGGCCGGATTGCTGTTCACCAGAACCACGTGGTAGCCGTCCGCCTTGAGCACCTTGCACGCCTGCGCGCCCGAATAGTCGAACTCGCACGCCTGGCCGATGACGATCGGGCCGGACCCGATGACCAGGATGGTCTTGATGTCCGTGCGCTTAGGCATGACGGTCTCCTTCCATCTCAGCGAACGACCAGCCGACAAGGCGGTCGGCGGCGATGTCGATGTCGAGGTAGCTCGCACGTTCACGGGAGTCGAGCGCACCGCCCTCGCTCGTCACTGCGGAATCCATCAAGCGCGAAAACGCGGTGAACAGGTAGTGCGCGTCGGTCGGCCCGGGCGACGCCTCGGGATGGTACTGCACGCTGAACGCAGGCAAATCCAGAAACGCGACGCCCTCCGCCGTGCCGTCGTTGAGGTTCACGTGCGTGAGGCGAATGCGGCCGAAGCGATCGTTCATCACAACAGGGGCAACCTTATCGCGCGCCCAGAAGCGCAGGTCGTCGCAATGGTTCGCGCAGCCGCCCGACAGCGCGGGAACAAGCGGCCCCAAGCTGGAAAACACCAGGCCGAACCCGTGGTTCTGCGCCGTGATCTCTACGCGGCCCGTGAGCAGGTTCATCACCGGATGATTGCCGCCGCGGTGGCCGAACTTGAGCTTCTCGATCTGCGCGCCCGCAGCTTTGCAGATCATTTGGTGCCCCAGGCAGATGCCGAATACCGGCACCTTGCCCAGCAGCTTCCCCACCTGCGAGTAAGTGCCCTCCACAGCCTCGGGGTCGCCGGGACCGTTCGACAGGAACACGCCGTCAGGCTCCATGGCCAGCACCTTTTCCGCCGGCATATCCCACGGTACAACCGTAAGCTCACAGCCCGAGCGTACGAGATTCTGAAGGATCGAGCTCTTAACGCCGCAGTCGTAGGCGACCACGCGATGTCGCGCGGACGCAGCCGGAGCGACGGCGAACGCGTGGCTCGCGGGAAGGTCGTCCGCGTCCATGGCGTACGGCTTCCCGCACGACACGGTAGCCGCCAGGTTCTGCCCCACGAGCGACGCGCTCGCACGTACCTTGCGCAGAAGGCTCGTCTCGTCGGCGTCGACGGTCGAGAGCACCGCGCGCTGCGCGCCGCAATCGCGCACGTGACGCACGAGCGCGCGCGTGTCCACTCCTTCCACGGCCACCACCCCGTGTTCGCGCAGGTAGTCTGCGAGCGTGACCGTACTGCGCCAGTTCGACGGCGTCGCGCATATATCGCGCACGACAAGGCCGCGCAACGCAGGCCTGCCCGCCTGGGCGTCATCGGGATTCACCCCGTAGTTTCCGATCTGCGGATACGTCATGGTGATTATCTGGCCTGCGTAGGACGGGTCGGTTATCACCTCGAGGTAGCCCTCGAGCGACGTGTTGAAGCAGATCTCGCCGAACACCTCGCCTTCGGCGGCGCACGCCGTGCCGCGGAACACCGCGCCGTCCTCCAGCACCAACGCCGCCGGACGCGACACGGGCTTCGACGTACCCTCTAGCAGCTTGTTCGCAATCTCGCTCAAAATCTTCCTTCCGCTCGGGCAGCATATACAGAAAACGCCTCCGTCGTAAACGAAGGCGCAGGTGGTTCTGGGAAAGTTATGCTGCGCACCTTGTCGGTCTCTCCGTACCGCCTTAAAGGTTGAGGGTCAGTATACGGCTTATAAGATTATTTAGAGCTAAAATTGCATTATTTTTAATGTTTTGGAAATAAATATGCAATTTTGGGTGCTCCAGAATCCCGAAGCACCCAACTTCTCCAACCAGCACCAACCGTCCCGCAACGGTCTGCGGCGCATTATCTGCCGAATCCGATCCAACCGCACGGGCGTCACCTCCGCCTAGGTCGCCCCCAATGCCTCGGCGGCCTCGTGTTCAACATACGTTCCTGGCGAAAAAGACGCATGAGCAACAGGGATGTACGCAGATGAGAACGATATGCTTGATGGTTCGCTGGAACGGTCGTTCGCGGCGCTGCTTTGTTGCGCTTTTGTTGCACCTGCTTCATTACACTCGCCTTTTACGAAGCCGACGTGCGGGAATCGCCGACGCACGACGCACGACGCACGACGCACGAAGGAGAATACAGCATGGGATACGCGAAACCGCTTGAGAAGGCTGCTTGCTTGCTGCTTGCCGCAGCACTGGCGCTCGGATCCGGCGCCGCCGGCCCAAACGTTGCTCGAGCGTACGGCGACACCCCGAAAACCGAGAATCCGGCAGCAGCCGAGCCGGAGCATAAAGACGAAAGCGCCGACGCTCCCGATGCCGGGTCCGAAACGAAACCCGAGGCCATCGACCAAGACGCTCCCCAAGCCACCGAAGGCGCGGACGGCGTCGCGAAGAACGCGTCCGAAACCACCGACTCCCCCGTCGAAGCCGGCGGCATCGCCATCGACGAGACCACCTTCCCCGACGCCTCCTTCCGCGCGTACGCGAAGGAAATCGCGGGCGGCGACGTGCTCGCACCGAGCACCGTCGACGCGACGAAAATACTCTACGCGTCCGAAAGGGGCATCGCCGATCTCACGGGCATCCAATATTTCACCGCGCTCGAAATACTCTTTTGCGACAGCAACCCGCTGGCATCTCTGGACGTGAGCGCCAACAAAGCCTTGGCGGAACTTTATTGCAGCGACGCCCAGCTGGCATCTCTGGACGTGAGCGCCAACACGGCGCTGAAAGCGCTCGATTGCACCGACAACCGCCTGACCAGCCTAGACCTAAAAGAAAACCAAGCTCTGGCCAGACTCTACTGCAGCGGCAACCAGCTGGCCTGCCTCGATTTGAGCGCCAACTCCAATCTCGAGGACCACGACCTCGACCAAGCCCAGCTCATCAACGTGCCAGCCGCAAGCGACCCCTTCGATCTCAAAAGCCTTGATCCCGCCATCGACGGATCGCGAATAAAGGCCGACGAAAAAGATCTGGGCGGCGCGACGCTCTCCGGAACCGAGCTGAGCGGCTTCACGCCGGGAACGAGCATCGTCTACCATTACAACACGGGGCTGATATCGGATCGAGGCGAGACCCAGTACCTGTTCACGGTCCTCGAGATCGAAAGCCCCTCGGATCTAACCATCAGGGCAGAAAACGACGAACCCGCGCATGCGGACGACTTCGAGATCACCGACGACGGGACGCTCGTCATCACGGGCGGCGGCTCCTACACCGTGAAGATGGCCTCCGGCGTGCAGGAATCGAAGAACCGGATCGTCGTCAAGAGCCGCAAAGGCGTAGCCGTGACGCTGGAGAAGCTCACCCTGCGCAACACGGGAGGCTCGAGCATCGAAATAGCGCCTGAAGCGGGCGACGTGAAGCTTAACATATCGGGCAAAACCTCTCTCGAACCTCAAGAAGCAGGGGCCGGCATCCTCAAGCGCAACGGCGAGGCGCGGCTCACCTTGGATGCCGGCGACGATTACGGCGATCCCACCTTGACCGCAATCGCCCAAGGAGTGGGCTTTCCCGGCATCGGGTCCGCCCCCGTTGAAGGAACGGACCCGAGCGAAGCCGTTTGCAAGAACATCCGCATCGACGGTTTGCACGTCATCGCAAAAGGATCGCCCAAGGCCGCGGGGATCGGCGGCGCAAGCATGCCCAACGGCGGCGTCGTATCCGGCATCCACATCGAGGGCAGCACGGTGGAAGCAACCGGCGGGAGCTCCTCGCTCGGCTGCGGCTCCGGCATCGGCAGCGGCCAAAGCGAAACCGGACAGAACCAGGTCTCGGGCATCACCATCAAGGAAAGCACCGTCACCGCACGGGGCGGATACGGCGCCGCCGGCATCGGCGCAGGACCGAGCACCCAGGGAAGCACTCTCGTCGAGAATATGAGCTTCCAGGACAGCTCCATTGTCGCTACCGGCGGCAATGCGGCTGCGGGCATCGGCAGCGGCTGGACGATGAAAGACAACGTCGTTTCAGGTATCACCGTACAACGATGCGAGAAAATGGAGGCGAAGGGCGGCGTGGGGTCTCCGGGCATCGGCAGCGGCTATTCCAACGTGGGCAACACCTCTCTCTCCAAGGTGGTGATCGAGGACAGCGACCTCGTCGCCCAAGGCGGCGCATCCCATACCCAGATCCCTTCCACCGGGGCAGTTGAAGGCGAGAACTACGTCATCGGCGCAGGAGCGGGCATCGGCAGCGGGTGGGCGAACGCAGGAAACTCGCTGGTCGACGACATCGCAATACGCGCAGACTCGAACGTGAACGCCATCGCGGGCATCGACACGGACGGAGGCGGCGCAGCCCCGGGCATCGGCAGCGGATGCGCCCTGCAGGGCGCATCGACCGCGAGCAACATCGTGCTGCAGGGCGACTGCACCGTAGCCCAAGGAGGCACCACCACCGCGAGCGGCGATATAGGCCCCGCAGCGCTTCCCGCCGTCGGCGCCGGCAATGCCAAGGCACGCGAAGCCCGCGACAACGCCATATCCCCCGACGCAGAGCACTGGGCTTACGCCTGGAAGGGCGCAACCGAACAGGAAGCGTCGGCATCCGACGCCTTCGTCGCGCAAAGCACGGAGCGCACGAGCCTTGACGAGATCTCCGACGCCTACCTCAAGGTGCGCCTCACGCACCTGAGCACGCTTTCTTGCACGGGCACCGACGACGGCTATCGCTTCGAGGTTGGCACGCTGGTCATCACGGGCAGCGGAACCTATACGCTGAGCAAGACCGACACCCCGTACGCAGACTGGACGATCGCGGTGGCAGCGGGAGCTTCGCCCACGGTGGTGCTCGACGGCGTACGCGTCGACGTAGCCGACGAGGCGGGCCGTTGCGCGTTCGACGTCAAGGACGGCGCCGGAGATACGACCATCCTGCTTGCCGGCGAAAACGTGCTGCTGAGCGGCAACGGGCGCGCAGGCATCCAAAAGAGCGGCGGCGACGCGAAGCTCACGGTAAGCAGCGTTGCAGGCGGCGGCGCAACCGACGGCTCTCTGGAGGTGCGCGGCGGCGACGGTGCCGCCGGGATCGGAGCCGGAAAGGCGGAAACGGGCGATGCCGACGCCGCCAATATCGAGATCGCCGGCGGCACGGTGCGCGCTATCGCAGGACACATCGTACGCGGCCGCGCCGCCGCCGGAATCGGGGGCGGATGCGCCCTGGATCCCTCCGGAAACGCCGGAGCCCGTTTCATTACCGTCTCGGGCGGCAACGTGTACGCGCAGGGTTCGAACAGCAACTACGGCGCCGGCGCGGGCATCGGAGGCGGCACCGCTCGCGAAGGGAGCCACGGCAACGCTTCGGACATCCTTGTGTCGGGCGGCGTCGTCAAGGCGATCGGAGGCAACAACGGCGCCGCTGGCATCGGAAGCGGTTCTCAGGCAAACGGCAGCGAAAGCGTTGCCGAGAGCATCGACATCACAGGCGGCGATGTCACGGCCACCGGCGGCAACGGAGCCGCGGGCATCGGCAGCGGCTTCGTGCAAGCCGTCGGCGGGGAAAGCCGCGCGGAGAACGTCTCCGTGTCCGGCGGCACGGTCGAGGCAACGGCTGGCAACATAGGAGGAGGAGCCGGCATCGGCAGCGGCGAGGCCGTCGGCGGATCTTCGATCGCACGTGCCGTCGCGATTTCCGGCGGCACGGTGACGGCCACGGGCAGCACGGGCTTCTTCGGCGAAAACTTTGACGAATTCGCCATCCAGGGGGGCGCGGGCATCGGCAGCGGAAACGCCGCGCCGCGCAAAGGGTCTGACAAGCCCGTCGAAAGCCGCGCCGAGGGAATCACGATATCCGGCGGCGCAGTGAAGGCCGTCGGCGGATCGAACAGCCCCGGCATCGGCAGCGGCACGTCCGCTTCCGACAGCACGCTCACGGGCTCGAGCACCGCCGTCGGCATCCGGCTTACGGGCGGCATCGTCGCCGCCATAGGCGGCCTCACGCACGCCCGCGAACCGTACGACGCGCTCATACCGGGCGAAATCGCCAGCGCGGAACTCATCGGCGAGCTTGCGCAAATGCCCACCGTGGGCACGGGGCTCGCGGTCTCGCGCGCCTGCGAGGACACCGCCATCGCCCCAGGCGCGGGCCTCATGGTCAGCGCCTGGAAGGGCGCTTCGGCCGAGAATGCAGCGCAGTTCTTAAAGGACTCCCTCGCAACGACGAGCATCGCCGAAACGAAGGACCCCTACCTGCGCGCCGAGTTCTCGAACGCACCCGCCGCGCCGCTGCCGCCTGCGGACGGCGAAAAGACAGGCGCGCAAGCGCTCGCCTCCACCGGCGACCCCGTGCTGCCCGCGACCGCCATAGCCGTCCTCGCGCTCGCAGGCGCGGCAGGAACCATAGCAGCACGCAAGCGCCGTCGCTCGTAGCGGCAATCGACTCGACCGACACACGACGAAACAACCACGCACGAAGGAGACACCATGGGATACGCGAAACCGTTCGAGAAAGCAGCCTGGCTGCTGTGCGCCGTGCTGCTGGCCGTCGGATGCGCGGGCGCTGGCTCGAACGTCGTGCGCGCGTTCGGCGAGGAACCCGCACACGAAACGCCGGGCACTGGCGACAAGTCGGCACCCCGGACCGATTCGCCGCAAAGCGCCGAGCCCTCCCCCGTTAACGCGGCCGAGGGCATCGCCATCGACGAGACGAACTTCCCCGATGCGGTATTTCGCGCCATCGTGCAAAATATCGCGGGCGGCGACCTGCTCACGCAAGACGTCGTTGACGCAACGACGGAGCTGGACGTCGCCGACAAGGGCATCGCCAGCCTCAAGGGCATCGAGCATTTCACCGCACTCGTCGATCTCGATTGCAGCTACAACCGGCTGACCAGCATCGATCTGAGCAAGAACACGAACCTCAAAAGCGTTAACCCGGTAGAGCAGATTGTCAGCATCCCCAATGCGGGCGAGTCCATCGACCTGCAAGCCATCGATCCGAACGTCGATCCCGCCAAGATACCCGAATCGTACCTGGTCGGTACAGAGATCGAAGGCACCGTCCTGAGCGGCTACACCGTAGGGACGATGCTGTCGTACGACTACGACACCGGGTTGAAAGTAGGCTCCAGCAGCCTGTACATGTACGTTATCGTCGAGCCCATGGGCGCCTCCGAACTGGCTATCACCACCGCCGACGCGGGTCCCGTCCCCACTGGCGAATTCGAAGTCGCCAAGGATGGAACGCTTATCGTCAAGGGGTCGGGCGAGTACATCGTCAGGATGGCGTCGTACGTCGAGGAGTCGAAGGATCGTATCCTCATCGAGAGCGGCGCCAGCCCCACCATCAAGCTCGACTCTTTGAATCTGCGCAGCACGGCAGGATCGAGCATCGAGATCAGGCCTGGCGCGGGCGACGTGACGCTGCACGTGCAGGATTACGTTTCCCTGAAACCGCAAACCCCCGGGGCGGGCATCCTGAAGAACAACGAGGCAACGCTAACCGTTGCCGCAGACCCGCTTTTTCCGGGCAGAGCCCTCCTGGAAGCCATTGCCGCCGGACACGCTTACCCCGGCATCGGGGCAAGCGGCGCGGGCGAGCACGGCAAAGTCACCGCATGCAAGAACATCGTCATAGAAGGCCTGGACGTCAAGGTCGAAGGCTCGGAGCGCAGCGCCGGAATCGGCGGCGGCTTCGGAATAACCGAAGTCAGCGGCATCACGCTTGACAAGTGCACGGTCAATGCGCTGGGCGGCAAATTCGCAGCGGGCATCGGCAGCGGGTGGATAGGAGATGGCGGCGTTTCCGTGTCGAACATCACCATCAAGGGCGGCAAGGTGCAGGCAGCCGGAAGCTTCTCCAGCGCGGGCATCGGCAGCGGCCTGTGCGCAAAGGGCCCTGCGCAAGTTTCCGACATCCACATATCTAACAGCACCGTCGCCTCATACGGAAAAAGCATGGGCGCGGGCATCGGCGCGGGAGCCTGCGTCGAAGGGTCGGCCGTCGTCAAGGGCATAACCATCGAGCGCAGCAAGGTCGAGGCAACGGGCGACAACGTGAGCGCGGGCATCGGCAGCGGGTGGGCGAAGGACAACAACCTTGTCTCGCGGATAGTTATCGATCGAAGCGAAGTGAAAGCCCAGGGAGGCTTCGGCGCTCCGGGCATGGGCAGCAGCTATTCGGATACGGGCAATTCCGAGCTCGACGACGTGCGCATCGAGAACAGCTTCGTTCGTTCGGAAGGTGGCACGTCACGCGACGGCTCGACCCCGATTCGCGCGGCCGACGACGAAGGCGTCGCGCGCCCCGAGAACATCATCGGAGCGGGCGCCGGCATCGGCAGCGGCTTCTCCGACAAGGGCGACTCCACCGCGAAGAACATCGTCGTGAGCGACCTTTCGTGGGTGTACGCCGCCGCAGGCGACGACGCGCACGGCGGCGGGGCGTCGGCCGGCATCGGCAGCGGGCCCGCCTGGAGAGGAACGTCAACGGCATCGGGGATCGTGGTGCAGGAAGGCCAAGTGTTCGCGCAGGGCGGCACCACGACGGCGAGCGGCATGGGACCCGCCGCGTTGCCGGGCATCGGCGCGGGCAGCGGCATGACGCGCACAATGCAGAACAACGCCATCGAGCCGGGCGAGGGCGCCTGGTCAAGGGCCTGGAAAGCCGACACCGAAGATGAAATCAACCAGCTTTACGACCATCCCTTCGTCGATTACTCCCGCGAGCGCACGAGCCTGGACGATGCGGACAAACGCTACATGGCGATTGCCGTTTGGCGGGACGAAATGCTCTCCTGCGCAGGATCCGATGACGGGTACCGTTACGAGAAGGGGCTGCTGATTATCGAGGGCAACGGCACTTATACGGTAGACATGACCCCGCCAGGCGTGCACGACCCCGAAGCCTTGAGCGACGAGGCGGAAGCCTTCGACAGCAACGGGGCTGCGCCGAAGTCCGTCGATCTGTTCTCCCCGACCCCTCTCGGCATCGTCGTGGCGGACGGGGCCTCCCCCACGGTCGTATTGAATTACGTGTCCATCGACGAGTCGGACGTAGACGGCGCGTGCGCGTTCGCCATCGAAGACGGCGCGCTCGACACAACCGTCCTGCTTTCGGGTGAAAACGTGCTTGCGAGCGGCAGCGGACGCGCTGGCATCGAGAAGAACGCCAGCTCCGGAAAGCTCACGGTGCGCAGCACGGCGAGCGCCGATGAGGCCGACGGGTCGCTGGAAGCGCTCGGAGGGGACGGCGCGGCCGGTATCGGCGGCGGTAAAGCGGAAACGGGCAGCAGCGATACCGCTAACATCGAAATAGCAGGCGGCACCGTAAGCGCCATCGCTGGGCATGTGCATGCCGGGCGCTCGGCTGCCGGCATCGGCGGCGGATGCACCCTGGACCGCTCCGGAAACGCCGACGCGCATTCTATCGTCGTATCGGGCGGAACCGTGAGCGCGCAAGGCTCCTCGAGCAACTTCGGCGCGGGAGCCGACATCGGAGGCGGCACCCCCGGCCCCCAAGGACACGCCAACGCATCCGACATCACGGTGTCGGGCGGCACGGTAAAAGCCGTCGGCGGCAACAACGGGGCAGCGGGCATCGGCAGCGGCTCGACGCTCTCAGCTGGCGAAAGCGTCGCCCGTCGCATCACCGTCAGCGGCGGCAGCGTGGAGGCGACGGGCGGCAACAACGCCGCCGGCATCGGCAGCGGCTTCGCGCGAGGAGACGGAAACGAAAGCCGCGCAGAGAATATCGTCGTGTCCGGAGGAACCGTCAAAGCGACGGCAGGCCCCTTGGGCGGCGCAGCCGGCATCGGCAGCGGGCAGGCGAACGATAGCCTGTCAATCGCGCGAGACATCGTCATCAGCGGCGGCTCGGTGGAAGCCATCGGGGCGACCGGCGCTTTCAGCGATGGAGAATCGTACGCCGTCATGGGAGGCGCGGGCATCGGCAGCGGATGCTCCTCGCCGTACGGCTCGAATGCCGCGGCGGCAGAGAGCCGCGCAGAAGGCATCGTCGTGTCGGGCGGCACGGTGATGGCAACGGGAGGCTCGAACAGCCCCGGCATCGGCAGCGGCACGGCAGCGACCGACTACGCCTTCGTCGGATCGAGCACCGCTGTCGACATTCAGCTCACGGGCGGCACCGTCACAGCCGTTGGCGGCCTGACGCACGCGCAGTCGTCCCGCAACCCGCTCGAGCCGGGCCAGATCGACAGCGCAGAGCTCATCGGCGACCTTGTGCAGCTGCCTGCCGTGGGAACGGGACTCGCAGCTTCGCGCACGTGCGAGAACGCCGCCATCGCCCCTGCTGCAGGCCTTATGGCCAACGCTTGGAGAGGCGCTTCGGCCGAGAGCGCGGTGCAGTTCCTCAAGGATGCTGTCGAGGCGACGAGCATCACCGAGGCGAAGGACGCCTACCTGCGCGCCGAGTTCTCGAACGCACCGGGCATCGTCCCGGCAGAGCCTGCGAAGCCCGCGCCCTTGCACGACGCCGCATCGCTCGCCCCTACCGGCGATTCCCCCGTGCCGTTGGCCATCGCCGGAAGCCTTTTCGCGATCGCAGCGGCAACCTTGACGGCAGCCGTCGTCGCGCTCGCACGGAAACGTCGCAGCGGCTGCTAGAAGCCGCTGACGTCCAAGCTGCCACCATGAGCGGGCGTCCTTCCATCGAAGGGCGCCCGCCGCCGCGGAAAGGAAGGCCGTGCTGAACCAGTTCGATATAGCGCCCGACGCGCGCAGCGCGCCTCCACGTCCCCTGCAGGGCGCGTGCGTGCCGACGGCGCCCGAAGCTTCCAGGATGCCGGGCAAGAGCACCGCAATCCCCATCTGCACTTTCCGTTCCACGGTCGACCGGAAAGAGGCGCGCCCATGAACATCATCGTGGTCGACGACGAACCGCTGGCCCTCAAAGACCTGATCCGCGCGCTGAAGCGCGTACGTCCGGATTGCGAGCCGAACGGGTTCGCAACGCCGCACGCGGCGCTCGAATACGCGCAGGGCAACGTGGTGGACGCAGCGTTCCTCGACATCGAGATGCCGGGAATGAGCGGGCTTGCGCTGGCGAAGCGTCTCAAGGACCTCCGCCCGGGCATACGCATCGTGTTCGCCACCAGCTACAAGCAGTACGCCGTGGACGCGTTCGCGCTGCACGCCACGGGCTACCTGCTGAAACCGGCGCAGGACGACGACCTCGAGCGCGAGCTGACCTTCGTCTACGAGAGCACCGGAGAGCGTCCGCAGGCGCGCGTGATCATCAAGACGTTCGGGGGTTTCGAAGCGTTCGTGGACGGCAACCCGCTCGACTTCAAGCACTCGAAGTCGAAGGAACTGCTGGCGCTGCTGGTGGATCGGCACGGCACGCCCCTGACTGCGCGCGAGGCCTGCGCGACGCTGTGGGAGAACAAGCCCTGCACCGCATCGCAGGTCGGCCACTACCAGTCCATCGTGGCCGACCTGCGCTCCACGCTCGCAGCTGCACGCGCAGGCAACATCATCGTGAAAACATGGAACAGCCTGGCCATCGACCCGAACGCCATCGACTGCGACAGCTACCGGTTCCTCGACGGCGACCCGACGGCCGTCAACGCCTACCACGGCTCCTACCCGCCCGCGTACTCGTGGACGAAGCTCTCAACGGGAGCCTTCCGCGCGCGCCTGAGGTAAGCCGCTCACCGCCGCCCCTGCGGCGAGCGGCGGCACTGGCATGGCATCCGGGCGATTTCGCGACATGCCGCGTTGCTCTTTTGTTGCACCTCTTTGGCTACACTGCCAGAACGCAAGCCCATTCACGAGGAGGACACCATGGGGATCGCACAATCGTCAAGAGCCGCAGCCTGCCTGCTGCTCGCTACAGCGCTGGCTACAGGATGCAGCGGCTTAGGAGCCGCCGAGGCGTTCGGAGACGCCCCGGCTCGCAAGGAGGCTCCCAGCGTAGCCGCCGCAATCGCCGCAGAGGGCATCCCCGTGGACGAGGCGCACTTCCCCGACCCCGTGTTCCACATGATCGTGCAGGACATCGCCGGGGGCGACGTCCTTACGCAGGAAACGATCGACGGTCTGAAGATCCTCGACCTACAAGGCAGCGCCGACGACGAGGAATCCGCCATAGCCGACCTCACGGGCATCGAGCACTTCACCGCGCTGGAAGAGCTCAACTGCAGCTACCACCGGCTGGAGAAGCTGGACATGAGCGGCAATCCGGCACTGAAAACGCTTGACTGCCGATCCAATCGACTGACGTCTTTGAACGTGAGCGGCAACGCGCAGCTCGAGCGCCTGTACTGCGGCGGAAACCGGCTGGCCAGCATCGACCTCCAGGGTACGAACCTTACGGACCGCGACGTTCAAGAAGACCAGACGATCGACGTCGCGGCGCCCGACGCGCCCATTGCGACCAACGCCGGACTGACCGCGACCGACGCCGACGGACGGCCCGTCGGCGCGGACGAGATCGAGTTCGCCGAAAACGGCGTGCTCGTCGTCAAGGGGTCGGGCTCCTACGTCGTCGCGATGGACGAGGGAGTGGAGAAATCCACAGGCCGCATCGTCATCGAAGCAGGTGCCAGCCCTACCGTCACGCTCGACTCGCTCGTGCTGCGTCCCAAGCAGGGATCCGCCATCAATATCGGCCCTAACGCGGGAGAAGTGAACCTCGTCGTACGAGGGTCGGTCGTCCTCGAGCCCCAAGGAAACGACCCCCTCCACGCCGGAGCCGGCATCCAGAAGGAAAACGGCGACGCGACGCTGACCGTCGTCGGGGAGGGGCCCGGCAAAGCCGTCCTCAAAGCGACCGGCACCGATCACTATCCCGGCATCGGCACCGGCCAACTTGAGAGCGATGGCCCCCTCGTCTGCAAGAACATCACTCTCAAGAACCTGGACGTCACAGCTGTCGGCGCGTCGTTCGCGGCGGGCATCGGCGGTGGCTACGCCGTCGCGGAAGTCGGCGGTATAACCATCGAGGGCTGCAACGTCCGCGCCAAAGGCGGCTCCCATGCGGCCGGCATCGGCGGCGGGTGGATACACAAGGGCGGCAGCGTGTACGACATCGTCGTGAAAGACAGCACGGTGGAAGCGTCCAGCGTGCTGCAGGGAGCGGGCATCGGCAGCGGAAAAGCCGGAGCAGGTCCGAACACCGTCTCGAACGTCCAGATACTTCACAGCACCGTTGCCGCAACGGGCGGAACCGCCTCGGCCGGCATCGGCAGCGGCTGGGCTGGCGCAGGCACGAACACGGTGTCGGGCATCCGAATCGACAGCAGCGACGTGACCGCCGCAGGCGGGTACGGAGCCGCTGGCATCGGTGCCGGCAGCTCCGTGAACGGCGCCGCAACCACAAGCAACCTGTCCATTGCGAACAGCACCGTCATGGCGACCGGCGGCACGTGCGGAGCTGGCATCGGCAGCGGTTGGGCAATGGAGGGCAACCGTGTCGAGAACGTGTCCATTGCGGACGGCTCGGTCCAGGCGACTGGAAACGCAGGATGCCCGGGCATCGGCAGCGGATACTCGAACTCAGGAGATTCCACGCTCGTCCATGTGGTCGTTTCGAGCAGCAAGGTGATCGCACAGGGAGGCGCTTCCGACAAGCAAACGCCCAAGGAAGGCGCGGCGCGCGCAGAGGAAGACGTCCGGCTCGATCTCGTCATAGGCGCAGGCGCGGGCATCGGCAGCGGGTTCTCCAACGAGGGAAGCTCCCTGACCTCGGATATCGTGGTGAGCGGCAGCTCGAACGTGCAGGCGACCGCAGGAGACGACGTCGACGCGGGCGGAAGCGCGCCCGGCATCGGCAGCGGGCCCGCCTGGCGGGGCTCGTCGAAGACGGAGGGCGTCCTACTGCAAGGCGGCACGGTCGTCGCGCAGGGCGGCACCACGACCGCAGACGGTCTGGGACCCCGGGCGCTTCCCGGCATCGGCGCAGGCAGCGCGCCGACGCGCATGATCACCGGGACCGTCTCCCCCGCCGACGGCTTGGCGGCCAGCGCCTGGAAGGGCGCTTCGGCCGAGAACGCGGTGCAGTTCCTCGTCGATTCGACGGAGACGACGAGTATCGCCGAGGTGCAGGACGCCTATCTGCGCATCGAGTTCGCAGCCCGACCGACCGCCGGTGACAAGGTCGTTCCTTCGGCCAAGGCGGAGGCGAAGGCTCTTGCAGCCACGGGAGACGGCCTGCCGCCGCTGACCGTCGCTGCCGCAGCGGCATCGGCAGCAGGCGCGGCGCTCGTCCTTTCGGCCGCGACTGCCCGCGCTGCGTCCGGACGAAGGCGCAGCGGCCAATAGGAGCCGTACGGCGCGGATTTACCGGCGACAGGCATACCTGTTGCATATTTGTTGCTCGTCCGACACTATGGTCCAACAGATCGCGCTATTGCACGATACCCGACCTTTGGAGGTTCAAATGAGCAGAAGCATCCCAGCCCGACTCGCGCGCTGCGTTGTCGCCTGTGCGCTGACGATGGGTCTCGTTCCCGCCGTCGCCTTCGCCGACAAGGCGCCGGGCGAGCGCAGCGTCGTCGAGCTATTCGCCGACAAGGCTGCCGAGGCGGCGGCACGCTACGCGGCCGGCGACGACCTACACGACGACTCGGTCTACGAAAGCGGCGCGGATAGCGTCGCGGCGCTCGCGAACGAGGCGTTTCCCGAGACGTACGATTTGCGCGACAAAGGCGTGGTCACGCCCGTGAAATCCCAGAGCCCCTGGGGCACGTGCTGGAGCTTCGGCGCCATCGCGGCCTGCGAGACGAGCATCCTGTCGGATTTGGGCTGGACCGTGGACGCCGGCCAGACGGTGGACCTCTCCGAACTGCAGGTAGCCTGGTTCGCCTACCGACCCCTGCCCGAAGGATCCGGATCGCAGGCGGGCGAAGGCCGGCACTCGACCGATCCCGACCCCAACGCCATACTCGATCTGGGAGCCATGCCGCACACAGTCACCTCGGTGCTGTCCTCCGGCATCGGCCCCGTAGCGGAGTCCGATGTCCCCTATCGCAACAAAGAGGGCATCATCGTGAAAGACCAGGCTGGAAACCCGGTACGCTACGCGCCTGCGGGCGACTGGTCGGTCGACGAGAGCCTGCGGTTCCGTCAGGCCGTCGAGTTGGAGGAAAGCTCCGTCTTGCCCTCTCCCGCGGGCAAGAGCGAGGATGGATTGTATCGCTATCAGCAAGCCGGCACCGACGCCATCAAGAAGAATCTCCTCGCCGGCCGCGCCGTCGAGATTGGTTTCGCGGCCGACACTTCGCGCCCCGGTCAAACCGACCCCGCGAAGTACATCAACACCGAAACATGGGCGCACTACACCTACGATGAGAATGCCGAGGCTAACCATGCAGTGGTCATCGTCGGCTGGGACGACGCCTATTCCAAGGACAACTTCCTTGAAGGGCATCAGCCCGAGCGCAACGGCGCCTGGATCGTCAAAAACAGCTGGGGCGCCGCCAGCAACGAATTCCCCAACTGGGGAAAATGGGGCAACGAAGGATACTTCTACCTCTCTTACTACGACAAGAGCCTTGACGTGCCCGAATCGTTCAACTTCTACACGGAAACCTACGGCCAGACAGCCAACTACTACCTCATCGACCAATACGACTACCTGCCCTCCGACGGCGTGACTTCCGTGCAGAAGAACGAAGTGGCCGCAATGGCGAACGTATTCGAGGCCGAGGAGGGCCAGCGCGTGCGCTCGCTTTCCTGCGAGACGTCGAAGCCGAACACCACGGCGACCTACGAGCTGTACCGGCTGCGCGATGGGTTCGCGAACCCACGCGACGGCGAACTGCTGGCCACCGTATCGAAGACGTACGACTACGGCGGCTACCACCGCATCGAGTTGGACGAGGGCTTCCCGATGGAGCAAGGAGAGCACTTCTCGGTCGTGGTGACCGAGCGCTGCGGCGACGCCTACGAGGTGCTCACCGACAAGGCGGTCAACAAGAACGGCATGGCGGAAGGCGATACCATCTACTCCGTCGGTGTGGTGAACCCCGGCGAGAGCTACCTTCTTGAGAATGGCGAGTGGTCTGACTGGTCCGATGACGTCGCGGCTATCAAGGAGGCAGCCGCCGCGACCCCGGAGGGCGACATCTTCGATTACGACAACTTCGCGATCAAGGCTTATTCCGATCCTATGGGCGCTCCGCCCATCCACGAGGCAACCACCGTACCCGACCTGACGGGCCTGACCGAAGCAGAGGCTCTGACCGCCCTCGAGCGCGCCGGGCTGAAGGGCGAAGCAGGAACTGCCGAGTACTCCGACACCGTCGAAGCCGGACGCGTCATGCGCCAGACCACGGCAGCCGGCACTGAGGTCGACAAGGGCTACCTTGTGACGTACATCCTATCGATGGGCAAGAACCCCGCACCGGGCGTTCCGCCGCAGGGCGGAGACGGATCGACGCCGCCTTCCGAAACCGTGAACGCAGGCACGAACGCCACCGCTAAGAAATTGACGGCAACAGGAGACGAACCGTTGCCCATCGCGGCGCTCGCAACCGCTGCCGCGATGGCTGCTGCTGCAGCCTCGGCCATCGCCCTACGGCGACGCGCCCTTTCAACCGACCGTTCATAGCCCGCCGTACAAGACCGCCTGCATCCTCCGATGCAGGCGGTCTTTTCCATTCTCGCCGCGCTGCAATCACCGTACGCAGCTAAATCCCGCGAAAGTGAGACGTTCCATGCACCTTGCCGTCCGAAAGGCTATCGCCTGCCTAAGCGCACTCGCACTGTGCTGCTCGCTCATCCCCGTGGCCGCCTTCGCCCAGGAGGCCCCGCCAACGGAGAGCGCAGCCAACCCCTGGGTTTCCGACCAGACGATCGACAAGATGCTGAAAGCCGGCGAATACGTGGAGGGCCAAGCCGTCGTCGTCATGAATCCTTCCGCTTCTTCCGACGACGCAATCCGATCGCGCTCCGCAAGCCCGCTCGATAGGGCCGAATCCCTCATGGACGTCTCGACCGAAGCGTACGAGGAAGCCACGGCGGAATCCGCACCCGCATCGCCCGAAGCCAACGCGGCAGCTCCAAGCGCGCGCAGCCGAAGCGCATCCGCGCCTGAAGCCTCTCAAGACCTTAGCATCGTGCTGGTCAAGCAGGAGGGCATGACCACGGAAGACCTCCTGCGCGAACTCGCCCAAGATCCGCGCGTCGTTTCGGCGGAGCCGAACTACCTGATAGAGCTCCCTCGCGAAGAGGCAGCCGCGATTACCGCAGCAAGGACGAGCGCAGCGAACAAAGACGAGGGCGCATCTCCCCTCGCCGACCTGAGCGACTACCAATGGGCCGGACGCAACGACGGTGAGCGCCTGACGACGAGCAACGCCGGACACCCCACGCAACAAGGCTTCGATATCAACGACGACGCCTGGACCGCTGCCAAGGACGCAGGCTGGAAGAGCGCCGCCCCCAACGCCTCCGGCACGGTAGCCGTTCTGGACACCGGCATCGACTACACCCACCCCGATCTGAAAAACGTCATGTGGAACGGCGAGAGCCTGGTCGATCTGGCGGGCGAAGGAGGCCCCTACGGCCTGAACGTAAGCGGGTCGGGCGAGCCGGACGACGTGATGGACCGCCACGCGCATGGAACGCACTGCGCGGGCATTATCGCCTCCTCGTGGGACGACAGCGGCACAAGCGGCGTGGCCAACGGTGTTCGTCTTGTTGCGGTAAAGATGCTAGACGATCAGGGGTACGGAACGCTCGACATGGAGCTGCGCGCCTACGACTACCTCGCGCGCATCGCCACGGCCGTGAACCTCAAGGCAATCAACAACTCATGGGGAGGATCGGCGCCTTACCTGGCCTTCTCGCTTGCCGTCGCCGAGCTGGGACGACTGGGCGCCGTCACCGTGATAGCCACGGGGAACAACGCGTTCGACACCGATCAGAACCTGTTCACCTCGGCAACGCTGGCGACGAACCCCTACGCCGTAGCCGTGAACTCGTCCGATGCGACGGGCCGGCTCTCCGCGTTCAGCAACTACGGCGCCTACACCACCGATCTCGCAGCACCGGGCAGCTGCATACTGTCCACCGTGCCCGCCTCGACGCAACATTATTTTCCCGAAACGTCTCCCAGCAATATCCAAGGCGCGTACGAAACGTTCGCCGGCGGCTCGCCCTCGTGCACGACCGCGAGCGCGGGGCGCGACGAAGCGACGCGCAGCAGCATAGGAAGCGCGGACTTCGCGCTGCATTACGATGAATCGCCTTCGTGGAGCATCAAGATAGCGGATATGGACGAGGTGCCCTCTGAAGAACTTGCGAACATGGCCATCGCGAACGGCACGAACGCCAGCCGCGCCTTCGCCTTCGACCTGTCCGTCAACGTGCCGGAAGACCAAAGGAGCGATGCTCGCAAGATGGAGCGATTCGCGCTCAAGTGCCTGAACGCCGGTTTCTCCATGGAGAAACCGGGCAAGATGTTCGTAGGCGCATGGGGAGTAGAAACGCTCGATTCCAACGGAACCGTGCAGCTTGCGATCAACGAAGGTTTAGGAAGGATGAGCGGGCGGGCGCGCATGGTCGACAGCTGGGAGCCGCTCTCGCTCGATCTCGAGCAGCTGCTCAAAGACTCCGGCTCGACCGGAGTGGCGTTCGACGACGCCGGAAACATGACGCTGCGCATGGTCGTGCTGCTCCCCTACGACCCGAATGCCGACGACGCCGTGAACCTCGACTGCATAGGCGTGGGATCTTCCGAGGGCTCTGTCGGTTCCTACGACATTATCAACGGCACTTCCATGGCCGCCCCCATGGCAACGGGCGCAGCCGCCGTGCTCGCACGCGACGAGGCGCCCAGCGCAACAACGCTCGCCCAAGACGGCGCACTGGATCTTGCCGCCTCCGCCGCCGAGTGTGCCGCACGCCTCAAAGGATCGACCACCCCGGCAAGCGCGTTCAGCAAAACGTGCCGATCCGACGGCGCACTGGATCTCGGCTTGGATGAAGGGGCGTACACGCCCTCCGTCGTCAAAGCGGAATCGACCGACGACCAGCGCGCCATCGTCGTGCAAGGTTTCTTTTTCGGCGATGACGGCGCCCAGGGCGCGCTTTCGATCGACGGCACGCCCGCGACGATCGCATCCTGGAGCGACAACGAGGTGATCGTAGAGCGCCCGAACGGACGCCAAAGCGGCAAAGCGGACATCCTGCTTACGGCCGCGAACGGCAAAACCACGCGATACCGGGCGGCCCTTACGTTCTCCGACGACGATCCTACACCTCCCCTGTACGAAAAAGAGCTCGCCTCCCCAGCTTCCATCGATGCTTTCATGCGCGAAGACGCAGTGAGCTTCTCCTCCGCCGCCCTCGACGGGTCGCTGTACCTGCTCACCCTGGGCAAGGGCCTTCAAGCCAAGGGGCTATGGCGCTACGACATCTCCCACAACGCATGGAGCCGGTGCGCCGATCTTCCTGAAGCGCTTACGTGCTCGAACAGCGCCATAACCGCACTGGGAGATTCGATCATGTTGTCAGGTACCGCAGACAACAGCAAAGGCCGGGTGCAGCTTCTGTACCAGTACAGCCCCGAATCGAACACCTGGGAACAAAGCCCCTACGATGAGCAGGCGCTATTATCCAGCATTGCATCCTGGAAAGGCTTGCTGCTGCTGGCGGGCGGCGTCGATCCAACGGGTGCGGACGCGGGCGTTCGCACGTACGATCCGCAAACGGGAGAGATCGCGCACGTTGCCGACCTGCCGGTCGCGACAACGCTCCCCTCCCTTGCCGCATCCAACAACAGCCTCACCATCGCACAAGGTCTCTCCACAAGCGACGAAGCGCAACCTGGACTGCTCATGAGAGGCGTCGAGTCGAACGGAACCTGGTCGATCGAGAAGCAGGACAACGTGCTGCCGGCGGACGCTCCGTACAACGCTTCTCGCGGGAACTACGGTTTGGCAAGCTACGCCGAAGGGGTCGCCGTCGTCGGACTGGCCGAGCCGGGCTGCGACACCGCGTTGCTGCCCGAAAGCGCAACGAAACTCCAACCGTTTGCGAAAACCCTTTCGCAAAGCGCGGTCTACCAGGCTACGGCAACGGCTCACGACGGCTACCTGTACGCGCTTGCCGTTTCCAACCTCGAATCCGAACGCATAGTATTCCGCGCGACAGCCATCGATACAGGCGGCGAAGCCGATACCGGAGGCGGCGAAGGGGGCGCACCGGGCGACGAAACGAAGAACCAGGGCGCAGGAACGAGTGAAGGCACCGCGGCCAAGCCGCTCGCGTCCACCGGAGACGGTACGGCCGCAACCGCATCGGCAGCCGGCATGGTCGGCCTGACGGCACTGCTTGTCGGCGCATTCGCCCGAACGAGGACGCGGCGAACCGCACGCGACTAAGCGAATTGCGCGGCTTGCAGGAGCGACGCCCGCCCTGCAAGCCGCCGGTCACTGGTACAATGACGAGCATCCGTATCGTCGAGCACCGCTCACCGCGTCGGGAAAGGGAGGGCATGCTGCACCAGTTCAATATCGCGCTCGATTTGTACAGCGCGCTCCTGTGCCTGATCTTAGGTACGTACGTACTGGTCAGCGGCGACCGACGGGACCGCGCGAACCAGTGCTTCGCGGGCATCTGCGCCTGCAACGCCGTCATGGCCCTCGGCGATATGACGGCCTGGATGTTCGCCGTACCGCTCGGCGCCGCGCAGCATGCCGTCATGCTGGCGGGAGCGTTTCTGTTTTATACGGCCCCCGCTCCCCTGTTCCTGTTCTTCACGGGCTACATCGTAGCGTTTCTTTCCAAGCGCACGCGCATCGCGCGCAACTACTTCCGGGCGTCGATCGCCTTGTTATCGCTCTACGTGGCAGGCTGCATCGTCTCTCTTTTCAACGGCATGTTCTTCAGCGTGGACCCCGAGTTAGGCTACGTGCGCGGCCCGTTGTTTTGGCTTGCGCAAGTGGTGCCCGTCGCGTTGCACCTGCGCAACGCGGCCATCGTGATTCGCTACCGAGCGCATCTCGAACGCAAGGAGCTGGCGGGGTTCGCCAGCTATATCGCGCTTCCCATAATCGCCGAAGTCGTGCAGGTGGCCGTTTTCGGGATCGCGCTCATGAACACGGCCGTGTCCCTTGCCATCTTCCTGGTGTTCTTAAGCATCCAATCCGAACGAAAGGCCCTGCTGGCCCAACGCGAGCAAGAGCTGACGGAAGCGCGAGCCGACATTATGCTGAGCCAGATCCAACCGCACTTCCTTTACAACACGCTGGCGGGCATTCGCGAACTCTGCTCGAGCAACCCTGCAGAAGCGGCGCGCGCCGTGGGCGATTTCTCTTCGTTTCTGCGCAGGAACATGTCCTCGCTCACCAGCAAGGCGCCCATTCCCTTCGAACGCGAGCTGCAACATACAAAAACATATCTTGATCTGGAAAAACGTCGACTTGGATCCCGACTGAGCACACGGTTCGACATCGAGTTCGATGATTTCTTCCTGCCGCCGCTCACCATGCAAGCCGTCGTTGAGAACGCCGTGCGCCACGGCATCGCCCCGCTTGAAGAGGGCGGCTGCATCCAGATAACCACGCGCCGCGAGCAAGACGACGCCGTGATCACGGTGTCCGACGACGGCGCAGGCTTCGAGGCAACCGACCCCTCCGCGCGCGACGAACGCGCGCATGTAGGCATCGCGAACGTACGCGTGCGTTTGGCGGAATGCTGCCAGGGCACGCTCGAAGTGCGCTCGTCGCGCAACGAGGGCACGGTAGCAACGATACGCGTGCCACTCGACCTTCCCGCACAACAAGGAGCGTTTTTGTGAACATCATTGCCGTAGACGACGAGCCGCTTGCGCTGAACGACTTGATCAGATCGCTGAAGAGCCTTTATCCGTCCTGCGAACCGCTTTCGTTCGCCACGCCCCGGGCGGCGCTCGAGCACGCGAGCTCTCGTCCGGTCGACATCGCCTTCCTCGACATCGAAATGCCGGGCATGAGCGGGCTCGAGCTTGCCAAGCGCCTGAAGGACCTGCATCCCGACGCGCATATCGTGTTCGTCACCAGCTACGAGCAGTACGCGATCGATGCGTTCGCCCTCCATGCCACCGGCTACCTGCTCAAACCGGTGCAGGCAGCTGAGCTCGAGCGCGAGATGACCTTCATCTACGAGCGCAGTCCGCAGGAGCCCTCCAAGCGCATCAGCATTCGAACCTTCGGCGGCTTCGAAGCGCTTGTCGACGGGGAGCCCTTGGCTTTCAAACGGTCGAAGACCAAGGAGCTGCTAGCGCTTTTGGTCGATCGACGCGGATCGGGAGTGACGATGCGCGAGGCATGCGCGACCCTATGGGAGGACGTCCCGCACAGCACCTCGCAGCGCAGCTACTACCAATCGCTCGTCGCCGATCTGCGCTCGGCGCTTGCAGCCGCGCACGTCGAAGACGTGCTGGTGAAGACGTGGAACAACCTGGCAATCGATCCGCACGCCATCGAGTGCGACAGCTACCGGTTCCTTGACGGCGATCCGATTGCCGTCAACTCGTACCGCGGCAACTACCTGCCCGCATACTCGTGGGCGGAGTTTTCATCGGGCGCGTTCCGCTCGCAGCCGCGATAGCGCCCCGACGACCGGCCGCGCCATCTTTTTGTTGCACTTCTGTTGCTCTTCAATGCGTAGAGTAACCACGGTATTCACAGCTTCAAAGAGGGGCGCGCCCTGGGGAATTTCCGGGCTGGGCCGCACCTGCCAGCAGAAACCGTCACCGTTTGCTAGGAGCATCGCCCATGGACGCAAGCAATACCGCATGCGACAAGAAAGTATCCACTAGGATCGCGCGAAGCGTGCTCGCGCTCGCCTTGGCGTTCGGGATGGTCCCCATCGCATCGGCATCCGCAGCAGACCCCTCCTCCACCTGGGCCGACGACATCCCGGCAATGCTGGCCGCCGGCCCGTACGTCGAAGGCGAGGTCGTGGCATGCTTCGACAGTGCAGCCGCAATGCCCCTGTCCGCCGAAGCGGTCGTCGAACCGTTGATCGAGCTCGACGACCAGGGCAACGGCTCCGCGAACCGCCTGACGGTCGTTCGCGACGAGGGCATGAGCACCGAGGCTCTACTGCGCTCGCTCGCCGACAACCCATCGGTGCTGTTCGCCGAGCCGAACTACACGGGCGCGACGCTGCCCGACGCAGAGGAGTCGGCGGCCGCACGCGCGATATCGAACGTCGTTGCGACGAACGGAGCCGCGAACAACGCGTTCAAGGACATGACCGCCTTCCAATGGGGCTTCGAAAACAACCCCGCCACCCTGCAAACCCCCGACCTTCCGAACACGGCAAGCGCCAACCCGCCGGATTGGAATACGGCAAACGGCAATATGGACGGCAAAGAGGTGGTGGTAGCCGTCCTCGACAGCGGCATCGACACAAGCCACCCGGATCTCGACGATTCCATCTACCGCTTCACAGCCGCCCAACAGCAGGCACTCGGCTGCGGCGAGTACGGCTACAACGCCGAGGCGGCGGCCAACCCGGCGCTCGATGCGACCGACGTGACCGACCGCGTACGCCATGGCACGCACTGCGCCGGCATCGTAGCGGCGGAATGGGACGGCGCCGGCACGAGCGGCATCGCTTCGGATGCCAAGCTCATGATCATCAAGAACGGCGACGCGACTTCGTCGCTCGTCGATCAGCTGAACGCCTACGCCTTCATCAAGAAAGCCGTGTTGGAGCAGCATATAAACGTACAGGTGACCAGCAACTCCTGGGTGGTCGCCCAAGCCACCCGGTCGCTCGACGCCGCCGTACGGGACCTCGGCGAGAGCTGCGGCATCGTCTCGGTGTTCGGAGCGGGCAATTGGACGCGGGACAACGACGAGAACCTTTATTCCGGATCGGTGCTCAAAGACAACCCCTACGTCGTCGTGGTGGCCGCCACGAACGCGGCCGACGAGCTATGGAGTCAAAGCCACTGGGGGGCGAACACCGTGGACATCGGCGCTCCGGGCGGCGGCATCTTGTCAACCGTGCCGTTCGCAAACGCACGATACATGCCCGACTTTGCGAGCGAAGGTTCGAATCTTTTCTACGAAGGGTTCGATGCGGGCGGCGACGCCAGCTCCGTGGCCTTCGCAGCCGTGAAGGCCACGGGCGAGTCGGTTCCCCTCACCAATGCCTCGCACGACACGTCCGCGTTTGCCAACGGTTCCGGCAGCTTTTCCGCAACACTCGATCAACCGATCGATATTCACGGGAGCAATGCGAAGTACGTTGTGGAGATTACCGCATCGGGCATAACGCCCCCTACCGATGACGCTGCTACGATGTTCGGTCTTTCAATGTACAGCGAGATGTTCATAGCCCCCTTCGGCGCCGAGGTGAAACTCAAGGACGGCTCATGGGATTCCCTTCAGGATGGCGAATTCGGGCTTGCGAAGTTCCTCGGGCAAACCTGGGACATGCTCGACCTCGACCTGCCCGCCAACGTCGACTTCGATAAGTTCGCCTTGCGCCTTACGTTTGTAGCCGGAGGTCAGCCTGTCGTTTGGTTCGATTCCGTCGGCATTGGCACGCAGAAGGTCCCCTACGACTATCTAAGCGGCACGTCCATGGCCACGCCCGCAGCTGCCGGCGCCTGCGCCATCCTGGCTGCACAGCACCCAAGCGACACGGCAGCCCAACGTGCCTCGCGCCTCAAAGGCTCCGTACGTCCGAACGCTTCGCTGGCAGGCCGCACCACAACGGGCGGTACGCTCGACCTATCCGTCGTCGGCGATCCGTCCGCGCCCGGCACGTCGCTCAATCCCACCGTCGAATCGCTTGACGCCGCAGGGACATCGCTTCAAGTAAAGGGCTCCGCGTTCGGCGCATCTGCTGGAACCGTCGAAATAAGAGCAGCCGGCCTTGGCGACGAGGACAAGAGCTTTCCTGCGACGATCGATGCATGGAGCGACGATTCCATACAGCTCACGTCGAGCGAGCCGCTATCTGGAATCGTGGACGTACGCGTGACGACCACGCAAAAGAAAAGCGCACACGAATCGTTCTTCGTAAGCGAAGGCTCCACGGTATTCGAGCGCACGCTCTCGCTGCCCGCTTCAACGGGAGAGGACTACCTGGTCGACGATTTCATCGATTACGAGACTTCGGGCATCCTTCAACCTTTGCAAGACAATCTGTACGCACTGCCCCAGACAGCCCTTATCGAGGAATCGGTCTTTGTGCAGCGCATGTGGCGCTACGACATTCCCGCTGACGCATGGATGGAAGCGTCCGCGCTGCCCGAGCCTTTGCAAGATGCTTCCGCAGCGTTATGGAACGGAACGCTCGTGGTAAAAGGAACGTCGATGGAGATCGTAAGCAGCGGGGTTCCCCGCTCTTGGGGTGCAGTCGATCCTGCGAGCGCCGACAAAGCCGAAGTGCGCCTGTACGCCTACAACCCGGCCTCCGACCGCTGGAGCGAGCTTCCCACTGAGGGCATCCCGCTCGGATCGACGCTTGTGAACGCCAACGAGACGCTCCTCCTTGTAGGCGGCGACAAAGGCGAAGACTCCGCGACGGGCATCCTGTCGTACGACGCAAGCAGCGGCGCGCTCTCACCCGCCGGCACGCTTGCCGTCGCGCGAACGAACCCGCAGGTCGTAGCCAGCGGCAGTACGCTGTACGCATACGACACGCAGAACAAATCGCTTGAAACGGTACGCAACGGCGCAGGTACCGTACTTGAAAACGCGTTCCCCGCCTTCCTCAGCGGTGCCAATGACGCGCGCTCGTTTGCCGCGGTCTCCGAGGGCATCGTCATGGTAGGGCCGCTTTCAGCCGACAGCAAGGCGGATACCTACGTCCTGCGCGATGGGCGAACCTCGTTCGAGCCTTACGGCAAACGCTCGTCGGACGCAAAGGCGCTTTCCCCAACCATCACCAGCTACCATGGCTCCCTTTACGTGTTGGGCTCGTCATGGCTAGAACCCGACGGTCGTTACTTCCGTGCAACCGCCTTCGACACCGCCGAAACGCCCGGAGACGTCCCTGCCGAGCGCACTTCGTTCGACCTGCGCGACCATGGCTTCGTGACGCCCGTGCGCAACCAAGGTTCCTCGAGCATCTGCTGGTCTTTCTCGTCGATCGCCTCGCTTGAGTCTTCGGTGCTGCGCAACGGCGGCCCCTCGCTCGACCTGTCTCCTTACCAGGCCGCCTACTTCACCGTTATGGGAAACGAGGAGCGCGAAGCCCTCGGCATAAACGAATTCATGCCCGACAATCCCTACCTGGGCGGCATCGCGCCATTCAGGCTGGCAGCAAGCCTGGCCGCCGGCAAGGGCGCGGCGCTCGTGCAACCGGGCATCAACGACGGCCCCTACAACCTGGATGAATCGCTGCGCTACGCAAGCGACGTGCGCTTGACGGGCACCGCGTTCCTTGATGGAAAGGCGGCATCATATTGGGAAGTTCCCCAAAAAAGCGCGATGAAAGCGCGAGCGAAAGACATCGTTGAAAACCAGGGGCCGGTAATTGCCGAGTTCTGCAGCAGCTCGGGATTCGGCAACTACAACGCCGAGAAACACTGCTACTACCTTGCGCCCAACATACCCTTCTCCGCACCCGACCACTACGTTGCCATCGTTGGCTGGGACGACGCCTTCCCGCGATCTAGCTTCAACGAGGGCATGCGGCCTGCGCGTGACGGCGCATGGCTTGTCAAGAACTCTTGGGGAACGGACTTCGGCGATGAAGGCTATTGCTGGATATCCTACGAAGACGCGTCGCTCACGCTGCTGGGAGCGCTCACGGGAGACCTCGCGCGCGAGGGCGAGCAAACCTACCAGAAAGATACCGCCGGCTGGCTGAACTCCCTGTCGATCGACGGTTCGACGAGCGGCTTTGCGGCGAACACGTACGCAAGCAAGCGCGACGAGACGCTCGATCGCGTCATGATCTGCACCACGGGCGAAAACGCCGCGTACCAGGTGGACGTATACCGCAACTTGACCGACGCCGACAACCCCAGTTCGGGCAATCTCGTCTCGACGCAGAAGGGCACCGCCGAGTTGCCCGGCTATCGCACGGTTGCGCTCGATAAGCCGGTTGAGCTTTCTGCGGGCGATTCGTTCTCCGTTGTCGTGCGCCTGCAAAACGCATCGTACGCCTATCCCGTGGCGGTGGAGGTCTTCACGCCCGACCTTGAACTGCCGGAGGCGCAGCCAGCGTACCTTGGACGCGATGCTGCGGGCCAGCCCGAGACGAGCTGGGTATCAACCGACGGCAGCACCTGGACGAACCCTGCGGGTTACGGGCGCGACCTTGCAGCATCGGAGCAGTCGATGGTCACGAACGTGTGCGTGAAGGCGCTCACCATGCCGCGCGACGGATCCGGCAACGGCGGTTCGGGAAACCCGCAAACCGACGGCGCCGCCACCGCTCTCGTGAGAACCGGCGACGATCTCCTTCCGGCAATTCTGCTTGCCGTCGGAAGCGCGGCGCTCGCCGCATGCGCGCTTGGCGCCGCTGCCGCAAGACGTCGAAGGAGCAGCAAGCAGAGGTAGTCGAGCTCGCAAACGCACGATACATGCCCGCCATCGCTTCCGCATCGGCATGGCACGCCCGCCATGCCGATGCGCTGCGCTCATGCAGCCGTACGGGCGGCGCTCGTCCGCCAAGCGGGTACCGGGTGCCGGACGGGCGCTGCGCTTGTGCAGTTCTTCCCCAAATGTTGCGCATTTCAACCTATTTCGACGAACCGCCGAACGACGCGCCGCCAAATTGCCTGATCAGCTGGGAATGCGCTACCTCAACAACCCGAAAACTCCCCGTGAGCGCAACATTTCGGAAAGAATCGCTCACCAAGGCCCGCTCGAAGCCCTAGTCGTAGCCTACCGGAAGCCCAAGCCGCCGCCGAAGCCTCAATTTGCGCGCATGATAATCAGAAACACGAATCTGCACGCGCTTACCAAGCTGTCGCTGAATCGCCTGGGCAATCGCGTCGGTGGCAACAAGGCTGTCCAGTTCGTCATTGGTGACGCCGACAACCGTCCAGCCCATCGCCATCAGCGCATTCGCCCTCCTTGAATCCTTGATGCGACTTGCCTCGCCTTCGTGCATCTCCCTGCTCTGGTACTCCACATCGAGCTTCGCCTCCGGCCAGCACAGATCGCAGCGAAAGCTCTTTCTGCCGGAAAGCGCTCGGGCGGCCGCGCTTGCCTTCACCTCGTAGTTCATTTGCGGAATGCCCAAACCGTATCCACCGTACGAAGTAGGCAAGCCCAGCATGAGCGCTTGCTTCGTCTCGCGCGGAGAAGCCGATCCGTCCGTCAAATACGGCATGATGCGAGCCACGCTCCGAGCGCCTCTGATAGAAGGATTGACGGAGACGAAATCGCGCAGGGATCGCACCGAAGCAAGAGCCGGCACCTGGTACGCCGGAGCAGTCGACGTCCGCTTGGTCCGATAGGTTCCGCACAGTTCGTAGACCAACTCAAGCAGGTCGATCTTGTCCTTCGCCGATGAAGCCATCTGCATGCAAGCAAGCGGCGCGCTGCACACGCCCATGCCGCCCGGCAGTCGAAGCAACGGCTCTCCTCGCATCTTCACTGTGGAAACGTGCGGGACTCGGCGCGAAGTGGAACGGCATCTCGAAGCGGTCCCTAGAAGAAGATGGGCGGGGCGATCGATCGTCAAGCCAGGATGATCGCTCTCTACGCTTTCGATCAGCTTTTCGAGTTCGCGCTCGCTCAGCGCTCGATCGGGCAGGCGCTGCGCGGCACCTTTCGCCCCCGCGAACTCCCGCGCATCGATCGCTCGCAACATCTGGAAAGCGGTTCGGTAGCCGAAACAAACCTGCATAGGCTCCATAGGAATCCCCTCGTTCGCCCTTGACTACGAGGATCTTGCAGACGTGGTACCAGGAAGCGAGGGCTCGGCTTCCCCTATGGGCTGCTCCGCGAAGCGAAGAGCGCCTACATTGGCTCGATAACGAAACGATTCTACCATGCATCGCGCGCTCGCGCGTGCGGTTCTTCCCCCAATGTTGCGCACGGGCGCGCGTCGAAGCCCGCCTGTCAGAGACGAGCATCTGCGACCAGGCAAAACGCACGGGCACATCCAAGATCGCCCGCGCGCTTGTCTTCCGAACGCAACATTGGGGGAAGAATCGAACAACGGGCAGCATAGACTGCGCCCCACGACCATCGAAGTCCGCTAGCCGGAACATGCAGAACGGCCCCGCATCAGCGAAGCGATGCGGGGCCGCAACGTACCGCGGGCTCGCACCGTTCGATGAGAGCCCGCGTCATACCAGGGCATGGCCCCGGTTCGATTCTGAAGCGTCCTATTCGACGATCGCGCCGTCCTCGAGCGTTGCGTAGCCGCCCACGTAGACGTCGGTGGCGCGACCCTTCAACTCGGCGCCGATGAAGCCGGAGTTCTTCGCCTTCGAGACGAAGCCGTCGACCTCGACCGTCCAGGCGGCCTCGGGATCGATCACCGTGAGGTCGGCCGTGCTGCCCGCCTCGATCTTGACCGGCTCCACGCGCAGGATGGC